>JAFLDC010000084.1 GCA_017302775.1 Sphingomonadales bacterium | reverse complement strand
TCGATCATGCCGATCGCAGTCACCATGCCGACAATCATGCCCATGTCGCTGGCGCTCAGGTTTTCCTGCACTGCCCGGGGCATGAGTTGGACGATGTCTTCAGCGCAGGTAAGGTGGGATAGAAAGGCAAAGTCAAATTGGGAATCGTCGGCAGATGCCGAAACGATGGGCAGGCAGCGCGGATCGTCGCTGTTGTAAGGGTTTATGACGATGCTGCGGTCTGGCAAATCGCTTTCCGGCTTGCCCAGTATCGCCGCGAAGATGATGTCGAAACGACCATTTCTGAGCAATTCGGCAATATCGGCTGCCGCCGTGAAGAACGCATCGACCATCTCCGGCGTGGTGTTTAGTGCTGGCTCGAAGCGCACCGCGCAGTCTTGCGACAGCAGTGGTAAAGCCACAATCCGGTGGCGGTTCAGAAAGTACGATGAGATCAGATAGGCGAGGAACTGGGAATGCAACAGGAAGGTCAGGCCGCAACAGCCGGCGGTGTCCAGGTTCTTGAAATAGATGCCACGCATCAGACCCATTCCGGTGACGGTGATGTCGGCATCAAGGCGCCGACTGTGCTCATCGATCAGGCGGCTCAGCCGGGCAACGTTTTCCCTGACCGGTGATTTTCCGGCCAGACGTTCAACCACGTCCAGCGCCACCGCACAAGCAAGCCCGCCGCCGGCGAATGTCGAACTGTGCTTCCGGTCGAACTGGCTTGAGCGCAATCGGCCACGATAGAGTACGGCGCTGATCGGCATAAGCCCGCCGCCGAGACCCTTGCCAAGCAGCGCGATGTCAACATCGAGATCGAGAATGTCGGAGACCAGAAGATCGCCGCAGCGGTACATCCCGCACTGCACTTCGTCGGCGATCACCACTACGTTGGCTTCGCGGCAAATCGCGACCGCTTGGGAAAGAAAGCCGAAGTCAAGCGCCTTCATCCCGCCTTCGCCCATCACCGGCTCGAACACGAATGCGGCAATGTCGCCGTCGCGAACGATTGCCCTCAGCTGCTCGATTTCACCGGGCGCAATAGTTTCGCAATCGTCAGGGCAGGTTATCAGGGGGGTGGAAAACCGGTCCGATCCGGATACCGACAAGGCCAGCTGCGTCTTCCCGTGGAACCCGTTCTTGATACTCAGAATGCGCCGCCGTCCGGTCGACAGCCGCGCGAGCTTGAGCGCTGCCTCCACTGCTTCAGCGCCGCTATTGGCGAAGACACAGTAGTCCATGCTTCGGGTCAGCGAGACCAGCCTGCGGGCCAGCTCGTCACGTGCGTCCAGCGTGAACGGCTGGACCAGATTGGGGCGATTGCGCGACAGGTAAGCGGTCAATGCCGATCGTGTCTTGGCATCGTTGTGGCCGAAGATCGTTGCGCCATATTGCGCAGATGCGTCGTAGAATCGATTTCCGTTCTTGTCGAACAGGAAGTCACCACTTGCCTTGACGAAAGTAACGCCCATTCCCGCAGCTTCAAGCAGATCACGGCGGTAGCGATGGACCGCATGCTTGATACTGTCGGACGGCATACGCGGCTCCCGAATACTTGAATATCTCCGCAATAAGTGATTCAATATATAAAATGCAAATAGAAATACACCGAAGAGATATCGCATTTGGAGTTATTTTATAAAATAAATCGTGAATCTCGGGGCGATACGCGCGGCAAGAAGGATTTCTTGGGCACATGGTGTGACTATATTGCGTTGCTTTGATCGCCGTTATCATCAGCCGCGATAGATGAAGAACTTCGGGCAGACTTCGAAAGACGCGCGTTGCTCGCGGACTGGCGCTGCGACTGGGCCGGGCAGCCAATGCCGCCGAGCCCGGCGCAAAAATATGTCGCTTCGCCTGATGAACCGCTGGAGCGTTGCTGTAAAATCCAGGCAAAGGAGAACCGCAAGCAGAGGGTAGATGCTTTATAAATGTCAGATATTACTTGAATAAATGGACGTTTCTAAATTTGGCCAGCTGCGGCCGAGTGACAGAATATACGATCCCGCCGCGATTGCGTGCTGCCGAAAAGAGAAATTATGTGGGATTTTCTTGACGCTATGGGTTAATGGCGAGTCTCTTCTTGCGATATCGACATATCTGTTGCCGAGGGAGAAGCCGATGTCTGATAAGTGCACGGTCGGAAGAGAAAACCTCATCGAACTTACCTCTGATATTGTTTCGGCGCATGTCAGCTACAATAGCGTTGCGGCGGGAGATGTTCCGAAGTTGATCGAGACCGTCTTCTCCGCCTTGTCCAATCTGCCGATCGAAGCGCCAACTGCTGAACCGGACGCCGAAGTGCTGCCAGCCTGGTGGACTGGGGATCAGCGGCTTCGTTCCACCGGAGGGTCGCAATCTGCCAAGTATGGGCGGACATCCACTTCGAGACCGCGGTGGTGACACCGTCAGTGGAGCACGGCGTCCCGGGCTTGGCTACCTGCTAAGCCAGATTGCCTATTAGGCCAGACCGCCCGGAACCTGCTCTTTGAATAACGGGGCAGCCGCTGGTACCATTCTCATTTTGCCGCTGTATCTTGCCGGAGGCGTTCTCGAGCCAGACGTCGCGCGGCTGGCTTTCTCTGGTATCGCTGTTCGGATTATTCGGGGTGCGGCTCTGGAAAGAACCTGGCGATAACCTCGCTCGCCAGTCGTGCCGGGCGCAGGGTTTGGGCATCGATCGAGCACCAGGTCGATTTGACCTCGGCCAGTACTTCCTCACCGCGGCGAATCACCGTCTCGTAGCTTGCACGAACCCCGTGGAACTTTTCGAGCAGGACGGTGGCTATAACCTCGTCGCCCAGGAAAGTCGGGCGGCGATACGTAATCTCGTGCTTCAGGGCGACCCACAGATGGGCAGCCACGGCTTCGGCAGGAGCCAGACTGCGCCAGTGATCAATTACCGCGTCCTGCACCCATTTCAGGTAGGAGGCGTTGTTGACGTGACCCATGAAATCGATGTCCGCCGGATCGATTGGAATCGGATAAGTGTGGGGAAGGGCGTTGCTCACACTGCTGTAAATAGCGGTGCGCGTGGCGTTTGACCAGCCTGTCTGACCGATCGGCGGTCGAATTATGCTGCCCGCAGGCCGCTCACCGCCGCGGCCCCGCGATCCGTTGCTGACAGGCCGTCGAAGATGGCATCGACAATCCGCGCCAGCTTTTCGATCGACAACCGCGGCATGATAAGATCCATCGCCCCGATGTTGACGTAAACACTGACCATCTGATTGATCAGGCTGAGCGCTTCATCGACGGAGAGTCCGCCGAAATATCCGTCCGCCATCGCCTCGCCGATGATCTCCGCCAGATAGTGATCGCCCAGGTCAACGTAGGAGCGGACAAGTTCGAAGTTTTCCTTGCCCAGCTCGATATAGGTCCCAAAGGCGATCGGGTCGCGCTCCCACTCGGCCTTCATCAGGGCAAATCGACGCGCGAAGAATTCGTACATCTTGCGCCGAGGTGGCAGATCCGAGGCGATGACCTCTTCCATGATAGTAACCTTCGGCTGAAACCAGTGGCCCGCGACGGCCTCTATCAGCGAATCCTTGCTGTCAAAAAACCGATACAGGCTGGCCGCTGACATGCCCGCGCGCGCCGCAATTTCGGCCATGGTAAGGGCGCTTGTCCCGCGCTCCTCGATCATTTCGATCACCAGCTCGATCAATTGTTGGCGTCCTGCATCCAGATCGGCTTGAGGGCGGGCCATGTCCGTCAACTCCATTTCAGCGTGTATCGGCAGAACATAAACGATCCGATGGAACATTCAAGAAACCGTATTGGTCGGGCAACACGCCTCACTTGCGGCCCGCGATCCATCAGCTAGGAGTCCGACATGCCAATTTTCACACTGCGCACTGCGCGATTCGCCCGCTTGGTATCCCTGGGTCTGCTGCCCGTCCTGGCAGGCTGCGCACAGTCGGGCGGGGTGAGGTCGGCCGGTCCGGCGGATGAACCCGTGACGATAGGGATCATCGCGATCAATGATTTCCATGGCGCAATTGATCCGCCCCGCCAGTCAGTGCTGATGCCCGATGGCAAAGGAGGAACGGCGCAGGTCCCGGCTGGTGGGGCGGCGTGGCTCGCTTCGGCAATCACCTCGGTCCGTAGCTCCTACCGCCACAGCCTTACGGTTTCCGCAGGCGATCTGATCAGCGCGTCGCAGCTTTCCTCATCGATCTATCTCGACGAACCGACCATCGGCGTCGCCAACCGGATCGGGCTCGATTTTAACGCCGTGGGCAATCATGAGTTTGATCGCGGCCAGACCGAATTGTTGCGGATGCAGAATGGCGGCTGTCAGCAGAATACGCCGCGCAAACCCTGCGCGGTCGAGCCGTTCAAGGGAGCCGCGTTTCAGTTTCTGGCCGCCAGCACGATCATGCCTGACGGACGGACGTTGTTTCCGGCGCATGGTATGCGAACCTTCGGAAGCGGCAAACGCCAGGTCAGGGTCGGTGTGATCGGATTGACGCTGAAAGACACGCCCAGTCTGGTCTCGCCGGGCGGGATCAAAGGGCTGACCTTTGCCGATGAGGCCGAGGCAATCAACGCGCTGGTGCCGAAGCTGAAGGGGCAGGGCGCTGATGCCATCGTTGTGCTGATTCACCAGGGCGGCCAGCAGGACGGTGCGCCAGATCCAGGTGGCTGCGCCAATTTCAGCGGGGATATTCGCGCGGTCCTTGATCGGCTTGACCCCCGCGTCGATCTGATCGTTTCGGGCCACACGCACAAATCCTACATCTGCGACTATGCGACGCTCAATCCGGCGAAACCGTTTCTGCTGACGAGTGCAGGCAACTATGGCACAATCGTGACCGACATCACGCTGCAGATCGATCCGGTTGCGGGCCGGGTGGTATCAAAACGCGCCCGGCAAGTTATCGTTCAGTCGAATCCGTACACTGGGGGGCGCGGACCGGTCCCCAACAATCCGATCGTTCCGCAGTTCGCGCCTGATCCCGCAGTTGCAGCTTATGTGAAGACCTATACCGACGCGGCGAAGATCTTTGCTGCTCGCCCGGCGGGCAAGCTGGCCGCACCGGCCGGTGGACGCTCGCTTGGCATGTTGATTGCCGATGCGCAGCTGGCGGCGACCCGGAACGCGGGTGCCCAAATTGCGTTCATGAACCCGTTCGGGGTACGCGCTCCGCTTACACCGGCAACCGATGGGCAACTCACCTTTGGCGATATTTATGCGGCCCAGCCGTTCAACAATACGCTGATAACCCAAAGCCTGAGCGGAGCCGAACTCAAGGCCCTGCTGGAGCAGAGCTTCGACGCGAATGGGCCAGAACAGCCGCTGATCCCTTCTACCGGGTTCACCTACAGCTATGATCGGTCCCGTCCTGTCGGGCAGCGGATCACCGCGATGACGCTGAACGGCCAACCGATCGACCCCGACGGCATGTACCGCGTCACGACAAATTCGTTCCTGGCGCAAGGCGGTGATTCCTTCACAGTCCTGGCGGGGCAGCGCACCGCGCAAGTTGGTATCAGCGATCTTGAGGCATTGGAGGCATGGTTGCAGGGCGGCACGGTACGCGCAGTCCCCAGCGATGAACGCGCGGTTGAAGTGAAGAACTGAGCCATGCGCAAACGAAAGGGGCGGCACCGCACGGCGCCGCCCCCTAGTTTTGACTGTTCGGCGTTTACTGTGCGGCCTTGGCCCAAACCTGATCGGCGGTCAGTCCGGTCAGCGGGGCATCCTTGCCAGCCAGCTTGTACAGCGCGCCGTCGGCAACGGCCCAGACCGACTTGTCAGCCGTCAGAAGAATGCGCTTGCCGTCCGAATACCAGGCCCACTTGCCCTTGGTAACCTTGCCAGCGGCATCGGTCATTTCCGCGGAATTGTCGGCGCCCAGCTTGAGCGTCGCCCCGGCGCTGGCATAGCTGCCCGGGATCACAGCAGTTGCCTTTGGATCGGCTGGCAGGGTCGGCAAAGCGGCCGCAGCCGTGCTGGCGGCAGCAACAGCATCGGCAGTCGAAACGGCTTCGGGTTCCTTGCCCTTGCAGCCGGCGACGAGAGCCAGCGCGGCAAGCGGAAGAATTATCATGCGCATGGGGTAAGCTCCTGTAATCGGAACGGAATCGATTCCGCGCCCGTGCCGGCACGATACCGACTGAATCCCGCCCCGGCTACAGCCGTTTTGGCGGCCATGGGATAAAAGGTGAGGTGCGCGCGATATAATTGGTGTATCGGTCGCCGCGCTTCTTTTTCATGCCGGCTTCGAGTAGCGCCGCGCCGGACCACCTGGTCAGCGTGAAGGTCAGAAATAGCGGACCAGGCAAGGTCATCAGGGCTACGATCCAGCCCGCGCCCGCACTGGCCAGCCATATTCCCCACCAGGCTGCACAATCGCCGAAATAGTTAGGGTGGCGCGTGTAGCGCCACAGCCCGGTGTCAAGCACCTTGCCGTGGTTTGCCGGATTGGCCTTGAACCGTGCCAGCTGCCAGTCCCCGACCCATTCAAAGAATATTCCAACGAGGTAGACCGCCAGACCCAGCCAAACGACCGGGGATATCGCGACGGCATTGCCGCTCTTCAAAATGCCCAGTTGGGCGGGACTGGAAACCAGCATCAACAGCGCGGCTTGCCCAAGCCAGATCTTGGTCAGGGCGGCGAACGCGAACCGCCCGGCCTCGCGGTCTTTCTTCAGGATGCGTGCATATCGCTGGTCTTCCCCCTCGCGGCGCCAGCGGCGGAAAAGATGGATCCCCAGCCGCACCCCCCAGGCCATGGTCATGGTCAGGATCAGATGGCGGAGCGGCCCGGGCTCGCCGCGAACCTGCAGCCAGCTGGTCAGCGCCATCAGCGCCATACCCAGGCCCCAAAAAGCGTCGATAAACGACACGTCATTGATCTTGACGGAAATCGCCCACAACACCAGCACAACCGCCAGCAGTGTCGCGGCATTGATTGCCACAGCATCAATCATGGATCTGTCCGGCCATCAGGCGACGAGCCTGCGCTTCAAGCACTTTGAAACGGGGCTCGTCCGGGAGTTTGGAGCGCATGAATGCGGCTATTCTGGTCAAGTCCGCGGCATAGTTGCCGCTGGCCATCATGGCGGGACCAAAGCCCAACCGCTTCGTAACGTTGCAGACCCAGGTTGGCACGATTGGCACTCCGGCGGCTTCGGCAATATGATAAAAGCCCGATTTCCATGTTCCATCGCTGGAACGGGTCCCTTCCACTGCGAAGACCAGGGCCAGCTCGTCGCGCCTGCCAAATTCGGCAGCGACCTGCTCGACATAATTCGACCGTTTGCCGCGATTGACCGGGATGCCACCCATGTCTTCCATGAACCGCTTGATCGGCCAGCGGAACAGAGTGTGCTTGCCCATGAAGTTGGGCCGGATGCCCATCTTGTCGGTCGCCCCGGTAAAAAACACGAAATCCCAGTTGGACGTGTGCGGCGCACCGGCAATGACGAATTTGCGGGTGGTCGGCAATGTCCCCTCAAGCGTCCATCCCTGGCCGCGGTAGATTTTCAGGATGATCCAACGCGCCAGACGCGAGGATAAGGATGGCGGTCTGGCCTTGTCTTGCATGATTGCATTCTCTCCCATGCGCGGCGCGTCTGATGACGCTACCTTTTTAGCGGAAACCTACATCCGGAACACCCCGAACGCAGGCCGATCCGGTATCGGCGCTTCGAGGCTGGCCGAAAGGGCCAACCCCAGCACGTCGCGGGTCTGCGCCGGATCGATCACCCCGTCGTCCCACAGCCGCGCAGTGGCGTGATAGGGGTTGCCTTCGTCTTCATACTTCTGGCGGATCGGGGCCTTAAATGCCTCAGCTTGCTCCGGCGTCCAGCTCTCGGCATCACGATGAACGGTCGCCAGGACCGATGCAGCCTGCTCACCGCCCATGACTGATATCCGTGCATTGGGCCAGGTGAACAGGAAGCGCGGCGAATAGGCCCGGCCGCACATGCCGTAGTTGCCCGCTCCGAACGAGCCCCCGATCAGCACGGTGATCTTGGGTACCGTCGCGGTGGCAACCGCGGTGACCAGCTTTGCGCCATGCTTGGCGATCCCTTCCGCCTCATACTTGCCGCCGACCATGAAGCCGGAGATGTTCTGCAGGAACAAGAGCGGGATCTGGCGTTGGCAGGCCAGTTCGATGAAGTGCGCACCTTTGACCGCACTTTCGGAAAATAGCACGCCGTTGTTGGCCAGGATCGCTACCGGCATCCCCCAGATATGGGCGAAGCCGCAAACCAGCGTAGAGCCATAGTGCGCCTTGAATTCGTGAAACTCGCTGCCGTCAACCAGCCGGGCGATCACGTCGTGGACATCGTATGGGGCGCGGACGTCTTCGGGCACCACAGCGTAGAGTTCTTCCGCGTCATACTTCGGCGCGCGCGGCTCCTTCAGCGGCAGACCGTGATCGTGGCGCGGACCGAGATGGCTGACAATATCGCGCACGATGGTCAGGGCGTGCTCGTCGTTCTCGGCCAGATGATCGACCACGCCGCTTTTGCGCGCATGAAGATCGCCCCCGCCCAGGTCTTCGGCGCTGATTTCCTCGCCAGTCGCGGCTTTCACGAGCGGCGGGCCAGCCAGGAAGATCGTGCCCTGGTTGCGGACGATCACCGTCTCGTCGCTCATTGCGGGAACATAGGCCCCGCCCGCGGTGCAGCTGCCCATCACGCAGGCGATCTGGGGGATGCCCTTGGCGCTCATCTGCGCCTGGTTGAAGAAGATCCGGCCAAAGTGATCGCGATCGGGGAAAACCTCGCTCTGGTGCGGCAGATTGGCCCCGCCGCTGTCGACCAGATAGATGCAGGGCAGATGGTTCGCCTCGGCAATCTCCTGCGCGCGCAGGTGTTTCTTGACCGTCATCGGGTAATAGGTGCCGCCCTTCACCGTCGCATCGTTGGCGACGATCATGCACTGGCGGCCCGAGACGCGCCCGATCGCGGTGATGATCCCGGCGCCTGGAACCTCGCCCTCATACATGTCGCAGGCGGCGAGTTGCCCGATCTCCAGCAAGGGTGAACCGGGATCGAGCAGCCGCTCGACCCGCTCACGCGGCAGCAACTTGC
>JAFLDC010000083.1 GCA_017302775.1 Sphingomonadales bacterium | reverse complement strand
ATCGGGCTGGAAATGGGTTCGGTCTGGCGCCGGCTTGGAGCCAAGGTGACTGTGGTCGAATTCCTCGATCAATTGCTGCCCGGCATGGACATGGATCTGCGCAAGGACGCCGCCAAGATCTTCAAGAAGCAGGGCATGGAGCTCAAGCTCGGCACCAAGGTGACCGGGGTTGCGATCAAGGGCAAGAAAGCGACACTCACTTGCGAACCGGCCAAGGGCGGCGCGGCGGAAACCATCGAGGCGGACTGCGTGCTGGTCGCCATCGGTCGCCGCCCCAATACCGAAGGGCTGGGGCTCGACAAGATCGGGCTGGAACTGAACGCGCGCGGCCAGATCGAGACCGGACCGGATTTCCGCACCGCGGTTGACGGCGTTCGCGCCATCGGTGACGTGATCCCCGGCCCGATGCTGGCCCACAAGGCTGAGGATGAAGGCATCGCCGTGGCCGAATACATCGCCACCGGCGTCGGTATCGTCAACCATGCGGTGATCCCCGGTGTGGTCTATACCAATCCCGAATTTGCCGGGGTGGGCCTGACTGAAGAGCAGGCGAAAGAGCAAGGCGAGATCAAGGTCGGCAAGTTCCCGATGATGGCCAACAGCCGTGCCAAGACCAACCATGAACCCGATGGCTTCGTGAAGGTGATCGCCGACGCCAAGACCGATAAGGTGCTGGGCGTGTGGTGTATCGCCTCGGTCGCGGGCACGATGATTGCCCAAGCGGCGCAAGCGATGGAGTTCGGCGCCACGTCGGAGGACATCGCCTATACCTGTCACGCGCACCCGACGCACAGCGAAGCGGTGAAGGAAGCCGCGATGGCAGTCACCGGCAAGCCGATCCACATCTGATGCGGCCGTGACCTCCACCGCCGTCGCCCCGCACGACCGGTGGCTGGCGCTGGCTGCCCTAACGGCGCCGGTCTGTGCCGGCGCAGCTGCCTTGGCGCTTGGCGGGGCGCCGAATGCTTATCTGACGGTCAATCTCGCGGCTCTGGCAGTCGCGTGGGTGCTGATGTGGGCGCCGCCGGTGCCGCGGATTGCCATTCCCGCGATCGTTTCAGGCACGGCCGTTGCCCTGCTGGCGGCAAGCCTGCTGCTCGGCCCGGAAACAGCGGGGGTGCGGCGCTGGATCGCGGTCGGCCCCCTGCGGCTCCACGCCGGGATGCTGATCCTCCCGGCACTCGCCGTGGTTTTGCCGCAGTTGCCAAAGCCGTTTGGCGCAGCAGTGGTGGCCGGGTGCGCCGTCATGATCTGGCTGCAACCCGATCTGGCGAGCGCCAGCGCATTGTTTCTTGGGGTGATGGCGGGCTCGAGCGGCCTGCGCTTGATCCCGCACGACATCGTGATGCGGGCCTGCGCCGCGGGCGGACTTATCGCCACCTCATTCCGGCCCGATCCGCTTGGCAGCGTACGCTTCGTGGAAACGGCGCTGTCGGACGGCTGGGCGATTTCGCCGGTGCTGGGGGCGGCTATGGCGGCCGCCCTGGTCGCAGCCGTAACGATCGCGCCGCAATTGCTGATCCGCGGCGCCCCGCATCTGCGCCATTCCGCCCGGGGGCTGATCGGCGCAATGTGCGGCTTTGCCGGTCTGTCCCTGATATTGCCTTATCCCCAACCGCTGATCGGGTATGGCGCATCGGCCATCCTTGGCTATGGATTGGCTCTCGCGGTGCTGCGTCAGTTGCGCTAGGGCGGCCCGCCAACAGACAAGGAACTCAGAATGGCCGATACGATCTCCCTTTCCTTCACACCCGACGAGATCGAGATGCTGGTCGATGCCCTGGAAGTTGATGCAGAGGGTTATGCCGAAGCGGCCAAGGAAGCGCGGCTGAACAACAACCGCGAGGATATCGTCACTTTCACCGAGGCGGCAACGCGGATTCAGGTCCTGATCGAACGGCTGCGCGAACATATCGAGGAATAGGCTTGCAGGCCCGGCTATCGGCTTGACCTCGGGCGGGAACCTGTAATTCTCTGGCGTGTTTTCAGGATGATTGATCCTGGATCACGCGAAGGGGGAACGGGGCATGTTTTTCCGGTCAAAGGCAGTTCCGGCCATGCTGGGCGCGGTGGCCGCACTGCTGCTGGGCAGCTGCGGCACCCAATCGGCCGACCCCGGTGCGCCGCCAAAGGCCAGCGATGAGCCCAAGATGGAGCCGCAAAGCTCGGTCATCGCTGTCCCGATCGCCGCCAGTCTCAACACGCTCGATGCTGCACTGGAACGCGAAATTCCGCGCCAGTTGTGGACGATCGACAAGCCCGACCAGACCTGCGCTGCGCCGAAACAGGTCAAGGTTCTGATCGTCAAGATCAAGACCCCGCGCATCAAATGCCGGCTGGTGGGTGAGGTGACCCGCGGGCCCTTGCAGATATCCGGCAGCGGGCAGACATTCGTGGTGACGATGCCGATCCGCGCCGTGATGCGGGCCAAGGACGTGGGCGGAATTCTGAACGAGACGGCCACCGCCAATGCCAGGGTCCGCGCGGTGGTCCGGTTGAACCTGGCATCGGACTGGTCGCTGCGCGGCAAGGTAGACATCGCTTACGACTGGACGCGCGAGCCAGGGATCGACATCCTGGGCCAGCGGGTCGAATTCACCAGCAAGGCCGATGCCAAGCTGCGCGGCGTCGTGGGCAAGCTGGAACAGACGCTGTCCCGCGAAATTTCGCAGGTAACGTTTCGCCCGCAGATCGCCCGCGCCTGGCGCCAGGCCTTCACTGCATTGCGCCTGAACAAGGATAATCCGACCGTCTGGATGCGGATTACACCGCAGGAGCTGCACTATGGCGGTTATCAGGTAGCGGGAAGGCGGCTGGTGCTGAACCTGGGAATGAAGGCGATAACAGAAACCTTCATTGGCGAGCGGCCCGAAGATCCGGCCAGCACGCCCCTGCCCCCCGTCAAACCGCTGAAACAGAATGCCGGGGCGATGGAGTTCTATATCCCGGTCGTGGCCGACTATGCCCAGCTTGAACCGGTGATACTGGAGGCGCTGACCAAGCGTTCCGCGCAGCCGTTCGACGTGCCGGGTTTCGGCGCCGTCAGGGCCCAGTTCGAAAAGGTGGTGATGTACGGCACGGATGGCGGAAGGATCGCCGTGGGCCTGACGTTCACAGCCACGGCCCTGGATAACCCGGACAAGGTTTCCAACGGGACAATCTGGCTCACCGGCCTGCCGCTTAACCCTGCCAACACCCAGCAGGTCAACTTCACCGATATCAGGGTCAGCGGGCTGACCGATGACAAGGGCGCCAATCTGCTGCTCAAACTGGCCAATGCGCCCGGATTGTCGCAGACTATCGCCGATGCGCTGGGGCAGAACTTTACCAAGGACTACAACAGTTTGATGGAGAAGATTGGCCGCGCGATCGACGAACAGCGCGAGGGCAGAATGCTGATCCGGGCCCGGATCGACAACGTTCGGACCGGCTCGCTCGCCGCCTCCGGACGCGGCCTGTATCTTCAGGTCTGGGGGACGGGGACCGCATCGATCCAGCTGCTCGGCACCTGATCGCGGCGATCCGGGCTGGCAATCGCGCGGAGTTGTCGGCACAAGGCGCACCATGGTGAAACGAACCCCGATGCAGCGCTTTGCGCGGTGGCACATCTGGCTCGGCTGGCTTGCCGCGCTGCCATTGATCCTGTGGACGGCCAGCGGTCTGTTCATGACGCTGAAGCCGATCGAAGAGGTACGCGGGGCCCACCTGCGCCGCGCCGAACCGCTCATCGCCACCGCGAGTCTGCGCGCGCCGCACCTGCCTGTGCCGGTCAAACGTATGGCATTGAGTGCGCAACATGGCCGCCCGATCTGGCTCGTCACCGATAACCGGGGCGAGCAATCACGCTTTGCCGCCGATGGGATGCCGCTTCCTCCCGTCGCAGAAGCAGAAGCCAGAACGCTGGCCGCTGCAACATATGCCGGTCCGGCCCGGCTGGATGCCATCACGCGGTTCGCAGCGGACGCGGCACCGATTGACCTGCGGCGGGCGCGCCCATCGTGGCAGGCCGCCTTCGCTGACGGGACGCGCATCTATGTCGATGCCGATACCGGCGAGGTACTGGCGGTCCGCACCCGATGGTGGCGCGCGTTCGATTTCATGTGGGGACTGCATATCATGGACCCGCTCGGGCGGGAGAATTCCAGCCATGTGCTGCTGTGGTTCTTCGCCGCGCTGGCGCTGATTTCCAGCCTGCTCGGCACCACGCTGCTGTTCCGTCGCCGCCGGAGCGTGATCGGGCGTGGCTGACGTGCCCCAAATCCCTGCCGTGCTCGATCTGGCCGGCATTGCGGTCTTCGCGCTATCCGGCGCGCTGCTGGCAGCGCGGCTGCGGCAGACCTTCGTGACCATGGCCTTCTTCGCGCTGGTCACGGGGGTTGGCGGCGGCACGGTGCGCGATCTGCTGATCGGCGCACCGGTGTTCTGGGTCCGCGATCCCTGGGTAGCACCGGTTTGTTTGGCAGTGGCGCTAACCGCCTGGTTCACCCCACGCAAATGGTGGGAGGGCAATCTGCTGGACTACGCCGATGCCGCCGGTCTGGCCGCTTATACCGTACTGGGCACGGCCAAAGCGCTGGCCTTTGCCGTTGCCCCGGTGCCTGCGGTGGTGATGGGGATCGTCACAGGCTGCGTAGGCGGAATCATCCGCGATGTGCTCGCCGGGCGGCCATCAATCCTGATGCGGCCCGAATTGTACGTGACGGCGGCGGCGCTTTCATCAACGCTGTGCGCGATCGGAACGGTGTTGGGCGCGCCGCGCGAACTGGTCTGGGCGCTGGCCGCCGCGGCGGGATTTGCCCTGCGCGCGGCGGCAATCCGCTTTGGTCTGGCCCTGCCCAGCTACCGGGCGCAGTAGTCAAACAAGGGCCCGCAACATCCTGCGGCGCAGCCTGCCAAAACTCAGCAACACAGCTGCTGCGGCCAGCAACACCACGGGGATGATCGCATAGCCCAGAACTTCCGACGCGGTCTGCGGCGGCTGGTTCATCACGCCGATCGCAAAACCGCGATCGCCAACCCACAGCCCGGTATGATCGGGCAGGATCGGCTTGAGCAGAGCGACCAACACCAGGTTCACCACAAACAGCAGCCGCAGCCCGGCAAAGCCCATCACCGCAGTTCGCCGCGAAGCGGCTCGGATTTGCGAGCCGACCGCCGGCCACGGGGATCGCCCGGGCGTCTGCACCGGGGCAAATGGCTCGTGAATGATGTCAGCCCCAAAGATCGTCAGTAACGCCTTGGTACTTTCCAGCGAAGCGGGCTGACCGGCCTCGATCCGCTGGATCGTCCGGGTGCTGAGGTCGGCGGCGATCGCCGCTTCTTCCTGCGACATCGCCCTGGCCAAGCGGGCTGCCACGAGTTTTGCCGGGTCTATCTGCATCACGCGCTCCAATCGTTTCACCGGAACGATGCAAACGAGCCGTCTGCCTGACCACGACATTTACCCGACAGCGGCCAAATCATCGCCGGTCCAGCTCTTTGAGCGGCCGGGTGGTGTCAGCCAGATCGTCAGGTGCGATCACCGCGCCTTCTTCCACCAGCTTGCGCGCCTGAACATAGTCCTTGACCATGTTGACCGCATCGCAGGCGATCAGCTTGCCGCCTTTGAGATAAATGATCGAGAAACTGCGCGTGGCCGGATCGCCGCGCAGAACTGCCTGATCATGGCCGCCCGACAGGCCCACCGTTTGCAGCTTGAGGTCATACTGGTTCGACCAGAACCACGGCGTGGCCGCATAGGGCTGCGGCTCGCCGATGATCGACCGCGCCGCGCACGTGGCCTGATCGTTGGCATTCTGCACGCTTTCCAGCCGGATCACTGCGCCATCGGCAAAGTCGTTGGCATGGGCGGCACAATCACCGATGGCATAGACATGCGGCAGGCTGGTGCGGCAGAACGCATCGACATCAACCCCGTTGCCACCAGCCGCTCCGGCGGCAATCAGCGGCCCCACCGCCGGGATGATCCCGATGCCGACAATCACCAGCTCACATTCCACCAAGGAGCCATCGGTCAGGCGCACGCCTGCAACACGCCCTTCCCCCTTGATCCCGGCGATCCCGGTTTCGGTTCGCAGATCGACCCCCTGCGCGCGGTGCTCGGCCTGATAAAACGCCGAGAGCTCCTCTCCGGCAACCCGCGCCAGCACGCGTGGCAGCACTTCCAGCAGCGTCACCTTCTTGCCCAGCTTGCGCAGCACCGCCGCGGCTTCCAGCCCAATGTACCCGCCGCCAACGATGACCGCCCGACTGACCTGCGGCAGGTCTGCCAGGATCGCATCGGCATCAGCCCGGCCGCGGACACCATAGACCCCGGACAGCGAAGCCCCCGGGCAATCCAGCCGCCTGGGATCACCGCCGGTTGCCCAGATCAGATCGCCATAGCCGATGCGGCGCCCGTCGTGCAGGGTGACGCTCTGGGCCGCTGCGTCCACCGATATGACTTCGGAGCCCAGCATCAGGTCGATCTGTTTGCCGGACCAGAAATCGACCGGGCGGATCAGCAGACGTTCCCACGCCTTGTCACCCAGCATGTATTCCTTGGACAGCGGCGGACGCTCATACGGCGGGTCGCTCTCGCGGCCGATCAGCGCGATCGTACCGGCAAAGCCCAACTGGCGCAGCTGGATCGCGGCATAGGCGCCGCCCTGCCCCGCGCCGACAATCACAACATCGTAGTTCATGGGCGACTCAACCTCCGCTCGGGTGCCATTCGCCATAGCGTGCGGGTCGCTGCGCACAATCCTGTTGCGTGGAGAGGCCGCGACGTTACCGTAAGTTGCAAGGGAGGATGCAATTCCATGAACGGTGCCGAAGCATTTATCGAAACACTCTATTCCTGCGGCGTGGAGGTGTGCTTCGCCAATCCAGGTACTTCCGAAATGCAGCTGGTGGCGGCGGTCGATCGCCAGCACGGGATGCGGGCTATCCTTGGGCTGTTCGAAGGCGTGGTGACCGGCGCTGCCGATGGCTATGGCCGGATGGCGGACAAGCCGGCGGTAACCCTGCTGCATCTCGGCCCCGGTCTCGGCAATGGGCTCGCCAACCTGCATAACGCCAAAAAGGCCGGCACCCCGATCATCAATATGGTGGGCGATCATGCGACATATCACCTGCATTATGATGCCCCGCTGACGTCGGATGCCGCCGGGGTTGCCCGCCCGATGTCGGACATGGTCCGCGTATCGAAGTCCAACCGCGATCTCGCCCAGGCCGGGGCGGAAGCCTTCGCGGTGGCACAGGGCGGCTATCCTGGCAAAATCGCGACTGTGATCGTGCCGGCCGATCACGCCTGGACCGAAGGGTCAGCCCCGGTGGCTCCGCCGGTTCTGCCGGCCCCTGCGCAGGTGCCCGGTGCAGTCGTCGCCAGCGCCGCCGCGGCCTTGCAGGGCGACGGTGAGAAGTGTCTGTTCCTGGGTGGGCGGGCGCTGCGTGAGGATGCCCTGCATCAGGCCGGGCGGATCGCCGCTGCGACCGGTTGCCGGCTGGTCGCGGAAACCTTCGCCGCCCGTCACCAGCGCGGGGCAGGCCGCGTTGCGGTAGAAAAGCTGCCCTATTTCGGCGAACAGGCAGAGGCTTACCTGAAGGACTTCACATCGATTGTGTTTTGCGGGGCCGAACCACCGGTGTCGTTCTTCGCCTATCCCGGCAAGCCAAGCTGGCTTTCGCCCGAAGGAGCGGAACTGGTTCGGCTTGCCTCGCTGCGCGAGGATGCGCTGCATGCCCTCACCACGCTGGCCGATGCGCTGGATGCGCCTGCCCAGCCAGCGCTGATCCAGCAGCCCACCAGTTTTCCGGCCGAACCGGGCAAGCTCAACAGTGCCAATCTGGGCGCGATCCTGGCGGACCTGTTGCCGCACAACGCCATCGTCTCTGACGAGGGCGCAACGCAGGGCGGCGCGTCGATGCTGATGTGCGCCGGCGCCAGGCCGCACGACTGGCTGCAATTGACCGGCGGCTCGATCGGCCAGGGCCTGCCGCTCGCGGTCGGTGCAGCCGTCGCCTGCCCTGATCGCAAGGTGATTGCGCTGCAGGCTGACGGATCGGGCATGTATACCGTCCAGGCGCTGTGGACCATGGCGCGTGAGCAGCTCGACGTGACCATCATCGTGCTCAACAACGGTTCTTACGCCATCCTCAATATCGAACTGATGCGGGTCGGCGTGCAGAACCCCGGACCCAAAGCCTTGTCGATGCTGGATCTGCGCAACCCCGCGATCAACTGGACCAGCATTTCCGAAGGCCTGGGTGTTCCCGCGGTGCGGGTCGATACGGCCGAGGGTTTCCGCGACGCGCTGGCCGCCGCGCTGGCGCACAAGGGGCCGCGCTTGATCGAGGCGCTGCTCTGATGGGCCAATCGCTCGATCTGCTTCCCGCCAGCTACCCGGATTTCCGGCGCAAAGCGGAAGGGCGGCTGCCGCGCTTCCTGTTTGACTACTACGATGGCGGCGCCGGAGCGAAGGTCACGCTGCGGCGCAACACTGCGGATTGGGAAGCGGTGCAGCTGACGCAGAAGGTATTGCGCGACGCATCGAAAATGGACTGCGCGGTTGAGCTGTTTGGCGAGAAACTGGCCATGCCGCTGGTGCTCGCCCCGATCGGCATGGGCGGGATGAGCGCACGGCGCGGCGAAGTGCAGGCCAAGCGCGCCGCCGATGCCGCGGGCATTCCGTTCTGCCTGTCCACGGTCGGGATCTGCACGCTGGAGGAAGTCGGCGCGGTGAGCGATCGCCCGGCCTGGTTCCAGCTCTACATGCTGAAGGACCGCGGCATTGTGCAGGAAATCCTTGCCCGGGCGTGGGATCAGGGGGTGCGCACCCTGGCTTTCACCATCGACCTGGCGGTGCTCGGCACGCGCTACCGCGATATCCGCAATGGCATGGCGGGCGGGCTTGGCGCGTGGGGCAGGTTCCGCTCCGGCGCGCTGGACTATGCGCTGCATCCGCGCTGGGCGTGGGATGTGGGCCTGCGCGGCGGTCCGCACGGGTTCGGCAACATCGCGATGTATGTCCAGCAATCGAAGAACCCGCGCGATTACCTGCACTGGACCGGCACCCAGTTCGATGCCTCGGTCACCTGGC
>JAFLDC010000082.1 GCA_017302775.1 Sphingomonadales bacterium | reverse complement strand
GGGTCGCCACCTGTGCGCCGGAACCCAGGCCCGATGCCGAATTCCCGCCTCGCACCTGCCCTGCGGGAGCACCGCGATTGCTGAGAGGGGGCTCATGGGCCGATGCGCCGCGTTTGCGGCAGCTCGACTCGCGTGTCATCAGCGCGCCGACGGTCCGCGATCAGGTCGCCGGATTCAGGGTTGTCCGTGACCCCTGACCGACGACGCTCCGCCGGGCCCGTCGCGCTCAGCGTCTGGTGATCCAGCCCATTCCAAGACAATTGCGCACCTCGCCTCCGAAGCGCGGCCTGACCCGATGCGTTTTCCTCCTGCAACCAGACGCAGCAAGGCCGCGAAGGTAAGTATTCGTTAGGGATTATCCCCCTGACGCAATCCGAGCATGTCTAGAAAAGTCGTGGCAATTCAGACCGATCTCAGCGGAAATTCCAACCGGTCTCTGATCAGCGCGCCTTCAATTTCCGGAAACTGCCGAACTGGTTGCGGAGAACTGTGCTGAATCAGGTCCGGAAGAACGCGCTGAAATCCGTGTCTCCGGCCCTCTTTATCGTCAGGACACCAGCGCAAGCGTCGCAAATCGCCCGGTTTCTCTACCAGAACCTGCAAATCGTCGATTGTCGTGAGAATGGCTGGTGCCGGACACAGTCCAAATGAAACCGGTCTGGCGCCTGTTTTCCCTGCAAACAGGGAAAACAACAGGGAAGACGCGGAAATTCGATCTCGATCGATGGCTCAGGGCGAAGGGAAGCGACGATAATTCAAGGAATTGGATGGGAAAAGCCATCTGCGGGAGCAGGGAAAATTTGTGGCCGATCAGAGAATTTCAGGTCAGAAATCGGGGATGAGCGGTTGCCTGTTTGTCCGACAACTCTGTGTCCGTTCAGCAAGTTCTGGACACAGGCTCAAAACACAAAGCTGGATGGAACTGCGAGATTCGCGTTCTGCTACGGTGTGTACCAATTTGGGGCTCTTCAGGGCGGCGATACACCAAGCTGTTTGCGCAACTGCTTGAGTACGACATCCGCGGTCGCCGCATGGCCCAGCGCGTTAGGGTGAAACGCACCACTCAGCGTCGCGGCGATGAGAGGCTGGACCTTATCTTGCGCTGGAAAGTCGGAGTTCAGGTAATGACCAGTCAAAAAGCCGTCATTTGGTGTAACGAACCAGCGCTGGCGTGGACGGTAGGCGCGCCAGTCATCTGGCTTGTAGGGAGACCACTTGCGCTGGATACTCCCCGGACTGGTCGTCATCGGGAATTCGAGGCTGCCGGATATCACGGGATCGTAACCTTTGCTGGTAAACGCTTCGCGTGGCGTCGCACCATGATCACAGAAAGAATGGCCAGCAAACAGCTCGGCATGCCCGTCAGTGAAAATCCATCGTGGGTTTGAAATTCGGCTGACTGCGTCACGAAGCCTGGCGTTGAAATGACGGACGAACGCCACGCCCTCCGCACCGGTTTCCGGCCTGGTCCGCAACGCAGCATGAACATCCATGCCGTCATCCGAAGCTTCACAAGTGCCGCTCCCGGAGCGTGTCAGCAATGGATAACCCGTTTGCAGCAGTGTGAATTTTGGTTTAGCGCCAGCATCAGGGCGTAGATGTTTGTCGAGCGCTTGATGCAATGTGCTGATATTGCCGGGGATCAACCGTGCGATATTGTCTTTCGCTTTCTCGAAGGTCAGTGGATCGGCTGCCTTGATCCAAAGGTTGACTGCGACGTTCCAGAGCGGCGGTGGACGAACGGCGTGATGCCCTATCGTTTGTCCGGCGATGACACGCGCGAACCCGATGTCGTTGCCGCCAATCGAGAGCAGGATGACGTCCGGAGGTCGCAACCGCCAGGTTTTGCAAACCTGCATCGAGCGCCAGTCGAAAGCCTCCGGTTCATCAAATGCGAGATAGGCACGTGGATCAGCACAATAATCGCGGAGCAAGCGCATGAGTTGAGGAGAGTCGTCGCGAAACCGATCCGAAACGTCGGAACGCGCTTGCCAGTAGCCGAGAATACCTTCGTGCGTTTCCGCACCGGTGCACGAATAACCGGTAAAGGTCACCGCAAGATGCGGCTGCTCAAGTGCCAAGGCCAAACTTGCTCGAACATGCTGAGAATATAACGACCGGTGGCACTGCGTGTTCAGCCAGATGGGCTGGCCCCAGCCGCCAAATTCGCCGCCGTCGCTGCGTGCTCGTGTGGGGAAAAGCCGCTTTCGGCCGTTTGCTAGAGGAGAACTGCCGGAATAATCCAAGCCATATCCTGGCTCTCCACTTAGCCATGCGGGCTTGTCTGGGTTGCCTTCTCCGGATGAAAAGGAATCGCCGATGCCAGCGATGAAGACGCTGTGAGCCCGCTGTCCTCTTATCTCTGCAACTGGAGTTCCGTCTGCGAGCTGAACGTCGATCATGAATTCCTGATCGAAGGGAATTCCTTGCAATCTAACCTGGGACGCACAGGGGGCCGAGACTCGCGCAGGGCCGGCCGACCAGTTGCAGTTGGCCGACGCCAGTTCTGGCTTTAGCAGGGAGATGCGGGCAAGGACGTCCGTTGCCCTCGGTTCCATAAATGCTTCGCCAGGAGCCGGGCGGCCTCGGTTGTCACGACGGACCTCTCCTTTTTCGTTCAAGGCGTAGAGACGGCAGAGATAGTGGCCCCGATTGCCACTCTGGAAACAGGTTTCATTGAGAAGCGCGGAGGCCCAGCCGTAACGTTCGATTGAGGAAGGATCACCGAAGAGGTCACGTGGAAAGCGCCGTTCCGCAGCGGCCTTCTCTAGTGCAATTTCGAGCGCCATGGCAGGGTCCTCGCGCCGGCGCGCCTCCGGAAGGCCGCGATAAAGCGATAGAATCGCGCGAAAATGTCCTTCGTTTCGGAAAAGTCGATAGCGATGGGCGATCTCCCATTCGATTGATGGGGATGTCTGCGCTTTTGCCTCATGGATCGTTACGGCGACCATGAAAGCGGTAAACATGAGATAGAAAAGGCATCGCGATATCATGGCATCCTCCCATCTTTTTCATGTAGTTTTGGGCGTGGCCGCAGCGACGGCTTCTGAAGGCCAGAGCGTCAATCCATAACCTAGCCCATCAATTCTTCAACGCGGATCACGAGATACATGTGGTTCCGGTCAGATCGGAAAACACCCTGCTCTGAACACAGCATCGCTACGTTCAGGGCAGGGCAGGCAAAGGCATGAGTGCGACAATCCGGCACGCGGTCAGGCGTACTGGTGTTAGCCTCAACGTCATGCCAGGGAGAGGCCAAGATTCGGGTAGTTTGTTCGATCCTGGGGCTGCCCATGGCTCCACCATTCGAGGGGTAGGCCGAGACCAGAATCGAAGGAATTCAGTCATCGAGTATGTCCTTCTGCCCAACCCTGTTCGCGAGTTGAATGAGCCAGCGAACGATTTCACGTTGAGAATCCGACAGGTCTTTTCGAGTCGCGAGTTCGACAGCGACATGCCGGAATTGAGGCCATCGCATATGGAAATCGATCAGATCTCGAAAATCCGGCAGGTCTTCCGACTGCGACGGCATGTTGTCCTGTGGCTTCATAGGCCGATGCTAGGACAATGGGCGCCGGCGACGCGCGTGAGAAAAACGTGAAACCTCTTTTCTCATCGGTATCGCTGGTGTGTAGTCGCTCCAAGGTGGGGCATCGCTGTTTAAATGAAGAAGTTATTGGCGATCAATCTGTTCGGTGCATGCACGGTCCAGTCTAGGGCTGGCGCGTACGAGATCTCGGGTTCGAAGCACAAGGCGCTGATTGCCCTGCTCGCTACGGCGCCCTTTGGGCGTCGGACAAGATCCTTCCTGCAGGAAACGCTCTGGGGCGTTTCCTGCTACGACACCGGTCGTCAGAGCCTCCGGCGCGCCCTCGCCGACATCAAGGCTATCATGGGCGAAGACTTCACTGCGCTGATCTCGAGCACAAATTCCGATATCACTCTCGACTTGCAGTCAGTCGAATTCCTCGGGCATCGATCGTTGGGCCTGTTCCTCGAGGGGCTCGAAATTCGTGAAACCGGGTTTGCGAACTGGCTTGCGGGGATCAGGCAGAACCCCGCGCAGCTGGATTCCCTCTTCCAGCGTGGACGCTCCTCACGACTTCCCAATGCGCTCCCGATTGTCACCGTGCTGCCGTTCCGCTCCATCGATGGCGATACGAACCTGACGCTGCTCGGCGACTGGCTGGCGGAAGAGGCCTGCCGCTCGCTGTCCCGCTCACGATTGCTTGCTGTGATTTCGCATCTCTCTGCCCGCGAGTTCTCGCGATCGAGCTTTGATCTCGCCGGCGTGCGGGAGCGATTGAAAGCAGATTACTGTCTGGTCGGCAGCCTTCGGGCAAAGGGCGGATCCATCGTGCTGGATGTGGATTTTGTCGACGTTGCCTCAAGCCGCATCCTCTGGACGCGCCAAGTTGAGGAGAAGACCGAAGCAATCATTCAGTCGCCCGAGCGCAGCCTTGGCAATATCCTGCGAGCGGTGGGTGCAGCGATCGCTGACGATGCGCTCAGTCACACCATGAGACGCCCGCTGGGTGATATCGAGGATCATCGCCTGTTGATCGCTGGGGTGAGCCTGATGCATCGGGCGACCTTGCGCGATTTTGCCCGATCGAGGGAATTGTTGGTCGAAGCTGCCACGAGAGAAGATCATGTCGCCGAGGTCCACGCTTGGCTCGGAAAGTGGTATGTGCTCTGCGTGTTTAACGGCTGGAGCACGGACATCCGGCGCGATACCCAATTCGCACTTGATTCCACCGCGCGCGCCCTCGACCGAAGCCCCGACAATGCCTTCAGCCTTGCGATCGACGGTTTCGCGCACAGCAACCTCATGCTCCGGCTCGATATTGCAGAGCAGAGGTATGACACTGCCCTTGAGAACAATCCGAACGAGGCGCTCGCATGGCTCCTCAAAGGAGCCTATTATACCTTTCGATCGGACGGCGAGCAGGCGGTTCATGCCGCCGAGAAGGCGCGGATGCTCTCGCCGATCGATCCCTTCGGGTATTTCTACGACGCGCTGGTGTCCGGAGCCTATCTGGCGGCAGGAGACTACGAGCAGGCCCTAATGCTTGCGGACCGGTCCCTTCAGGTAAACGACCGCCATCTTTCGACATTGAGGATCAAGCTCTTCGCACTCCACTTTGCGGGGCGTGAAGAGGAGGTACAGGATGTGGGTAGAGCGCTGCTCAAGCGCCAACCTGATTTCACGGTCTCGGACTACATGAAGCGCCACCCATCCGCGGAATTTCCAATGGGCAGGATGATGGCGGAAGCGTTGCGGGCAGCCAAAATTCCAGCAGGGGGGTAACAAAATGTCGTCACAGGGCAGCATGGGATCAATGGGCTCGATGGGCAGTATGGGCAGCATGGGATCAATGGGCTCGATGGGCAGTATGGGCAGTATGGGCTCCATGGCGGTTGCAGGAATGCCGGGAGTCGCAGGCGACGGCGGTGTCAATGCGCTGGTGGTTCAGGGGCTGCTGATCGGAACACCGGCGCTCATGCGGTCGGATGCACAGTTCGGCTCACCCCTACCGGATGGCCCGGACTTTGCTGGCGAGGCTGTTGAGCATCTCGAAAGTTATGCGAACTGGGTCCGCGCCTCGCTCTATCTTTCGGAGTTTCTGGGCGGTCTGCATTGGACCATCGAGGCAGAAAAAGGCACTCCGGCCAGCAAAGTTGAACTCGTGGTGGGCAAGACTTCCATCGCGACGATCGCGCGACCGTCCTTCGGGGCCTTCCGGGCGCAAATGCCGTTTCTTCGGGATTACATGGACCAGCGATCGGATCGTGCAGCCGAAATCATCTCGCAGATGGGCATGCCCGCAGATTACTTCGGAACGATCATGGGGCTTACCAACGCGCGCAATCGCTACATCCTCGAACTTATGCTGGCGGTGCAGGTTCTTGCCGCACATGTCGCAATGTTCGCCAAGCATCAACTCGCCTGCCGTCGTCCCGACAAGCTCTCGCCTTTCGTGATGCCGATGCTTCCCACGCCGGGGCACAACAGTTATCCGAGCGCGCATGCAACGGAAGCCTTCGCCGTTGCTACCGTCCTTGATGGGCTCGTGCATTCCGAGGCTGGCTGGAAGCACTATCCGGAACCTGGGATGGTCGGCACGCTGCTCTACCGGCAGGCCGAGCGCATCGCAGTGAACCGCACTGTCGCAGGGATGCATTTCCCGATCGACAGCTGGGCCGGGGCCTCGCTCGGCGAGGCAGTTGGCCAGTTGATCCTCGCCATGGCCGGTGCGGAACGGATTGCTGCGAGGGATGAAAAAGCCCAACAGACCCGGATTGTTGCGCGAAGGTTTGACGCCCCGGATGTCGGTGCCACCGCCCCGGAGATCGCGCCCGGCGGCAACGATTTTCGCCTTGATGCCTTCCTTGACCCGGCAAAGGCAGTGAACCACGGGCTCGTCCGCGACGGCGTTGTTGGGATCACAGCAAGCCCGCTTTTCAGCTGGCTCTGGAGCAAGGCAACCGGCGAGCTTTCGGTCGGCGCCTGAACGGCGCTGCTTTCACGCCGTCCGCAACGAGGGGAGGGGCAGCATGCCGAAGGACGAAAATGGCGTCGCGAAGCACATCATGGGGCCATATGAGAAATGGGTGCTCGGGCTTGGCAGGAAATATCTGAAAAAACCGCCGCAGCACGGGAAATCGCCAGCCGGTGGCGTTCAATACGCGGCCTTCGCGACATTTTCTTCAGCCGTGACGAGCGGGGATGTTGACCCTCAACCAGCGAGCGGCCAGAAATTCCAGCCTCCTCGGTTTCCTACAATATGGGCACCTGACGGGGAACAAGCGAAGTATACTGCATTTCCGCTGCTTGTGCAGGTATCGAACTCGGCAAACCCCGTTGCCCAGCAATCCGATATCGACGCTATCAGCGCTTGGCATGGCATCGTCGAGCAAAGGATTCGCGATCGCGCTATTGGGGTGAAGGACTTACAAGCCGCAATCAATGTCCCCATTTCACTGCAACTCGGATTTCGGCGTGCCGGGCCTGACGGTCTTGAACGGCGTCCAATCACCGACGGGGATGCCGAAGCCTCCCGAATCCTTCGTCGTCCCGAGCCTGGGTGTCGTCTGAACGAGCCGATTGCCGAGGACACGCTAGACACAGAATTCAAACAACAACCGGTCGAGATTGCTGCTTCGACGCACCTGCGTGCCCGACAATCAACAAGTCCGAAGATCGTAGTCATGGCCGTGATCGACGATGGCATTGCTTTCGCGCATGCGAATTTTCGAGAGCACGGCGGCGGGCTCCGCATCGAGAGCTGCTGGCTGCAATCGGCGAAGCCGGATCCGCAAGGGGCGCACAGCGTTGCCTTCGGTCGCGAGCTCTTCGCGAAAGACATCGACGACTTGCTTGCCAAGGCAGGAAATGATGAAGCCGCCGTCTATGCCGGCATTGAGATCAGTGAGGCGGACAAGGCTTTTGGAAACCCCTGGCGAAGGTTCTCGACCCATGGCACGCATGTTCTCGATATCGCCGCAGGGCACCGGCATGGCGCCGTCAACCCGAACTGGCCAGTTCCGGAAGAGCAGGATCTCGACGCTGTCCGCATCATTACCGTGCAACTGCCGTCATCGGCCATCGCGAACACGGCTGGCTTCGGCAAGGAAGCCTATGTCCTCAGTGCCTTTCACCACATCTTCCAGCGCGCGGACGAGGTCTTCAAGGCATACAAAGTGGAAAAGGCGGAGGATCAGGGGCTGATCGTCAATTTCAGCTTCGGTATCACGGCTGGCCCTGACGATGGAACCAATCCCGTCGCGGCAGCGATCGATGAACTGGTTATGCTGCGCAGGCAGCTCGGAAAGCCGACCTATGTCTTCATGCCTGCTGGCAACACCTTCTCGTCCGCGCTCTATGGCGAGATCACCGCGGAAGTCCTGAAGGGGAAAGAGCAGTATTCTATCCCGTGGCGGGTTCAGCCCAACAGCCGAACATCCAGCCATCTCGAACTCTGGTTTGAAGCGCCGGAACTATGCACGGAGCTGGAGGTGTTTGCGCCTGATGGTCAGAAGCTGGCCCAATTAATCTTGAATGGTGGCCAACAGGACGTTGATCTCACACTCAATGGCGCAGCCTTCGGACTCGTCAGCTATTCGAAATACTCAGAAGAACGCTGGCACGCCGTGGTCTCGCTCGCGCCGACCGAGCCCGAGGACTCTTCCGCCCCGGCCGCTCCAGCGGGGCTTTGGCAGGTCCACTTGAACCTGAAGGCGAGCATTGAAGGAGATACGCCGCTCGTTCGCTGCCGCATCCAGCGGAACGACAGCCCCTTTGGCTACTGGACCGGTGCTCGGCAGTCCTATTTCGACGATCCTGTTGACAATCGTTTCGGTAACTGCGGCGAACTGTCTGAAATCGATCACCCCGGCGCCTTCGTCCGACGCTTCGGGTCACTCAATGGTTGGGCAATCAACAATAGAATCTGGATCGTGGGAGGCATTGTGAAGGACAGCGCCAGGCCGAGCCGCGTGAGCGCCGCAGGCCGGCTGACGCCGATAAACGGCGACTTGGCCTTCGTCGATGTCGGTGCGCCGTCCGACGATTTCCGGCATCTGCCGGGTCGCCTGGCGGCAGGCACGATGAGCGGTTCTCTCGCACGCATTTCCGGTACCAGTGTCGCGTCGCCCTATGCGGCGCGGTGGACTGCCTTGACGATGCTCGGTGGCGACCGTCCACAAAGCTTGTCGGGGCTGAAAACCGCAATAGAGGTTCAAGGCGATCCTGAAAAGCCGCCGCATACCTCAGTCCGACTGGGAAAATACATGTTGACCTAGGCGTTGCGGGCTTCCGAGACCACGAGATCGCGTGCAGGTCTGCGTGTCTGCCCAACGTACCCTTAAGCCGGTGCGAATACTTCGCGCATGAACGATCTGATCGCCGATCGATTAACCAACGGTCGCGTGGGTGGCCCCTCATATTTTGCCCAAGCGGCTGTGAAAATTCACGAATTTCTCACGCGCGAGGTGGGGAATTCCGTGTTTAGATTTCATGGATGGTTGAGGCCAGAAATTACTATCAATGAAAAATGAATATAAGGAGTAATCTTGTC
>JAFLDC010000081.1 GCA_017302775.1 Sphingomonadales bacterium | reverse complement strand
ACCGTTGATTGGCTGCTGACCGAGGAAGTGGAACGCGGCGATCACATCCTGGCGCTGGGCGGCGGCGTGATCGGCGACCTGACCGGGTTCGCCGCGGCCATTCTCAAACGCGGATGCAAGTTCATCCAGCTTCCTACCACGCTGCTGGCGCAGGTAGATTCAAGTGTAGGCGGCAAGACCGCAATCAACACGGCCGCCGGCAAGAACCTGGTCGGAGCATTCCATCAACCGGCACTGGTGCTGGCCGATCTGGCTGTGCTCGATACCCTGCCCGACCGCGAATTGAAGGCCGGCTATGCCGAGGTGGTGAAATACGGGCTGCTGGGCGATGCGGATTTCTTTGCATGGTGCGACGCCCATGGCTCCGCCATGCTGGCGGGCGAACCGGTGCTGCGCGAATATGCCGTCGCCCATTCGGTGACAGCCAAGGCGCGGATCGTTCAGGCCGACGAAAAGGAAACGCTCGGACTGCGCGCCCTGCTGAACCTGGGCCATACGTTCGGCCACGCGCTGGAGGCGCAAACCGGGTTTTCCGACCGCCTGCTGCACGGCGAAGGTGTGGCGCTCGGCATGATTCTCGCGGCGCGCTATTCTGCGCGGCGCCAATTGTTACCGCAGGCCAGCGCAGACCATGTCGCCCGGCATTTTGCCGAAGTTGGCATGGCCAGCGATATCGCTACCATCGGCCTCAATTGCGACGGTCAGACGCTGGTTCAGCATATGTTGCACGACAAGAAGATGGACGCGGGCACCCTGCCCTTCGTGCTGCTCAACGGCATTGGTCAGGCGTTTCTGTCGCACGACGTGGCGCTGAATGATGTCGCCGATTTCCTTGACCAGGAGTTGCGGCGGACGAACTGACCCGCTAGCCATCGGTTGCAACAGAAACCAACGGGGATCCAGCAATATGACAGCAGCCGAAGCCACGCCCGAGCTTGAGCCACCGGCTGATGATCGCGCATTTCTGGGTCATCCAAAGGGCCTGGGTTATCTCTCGTTTGTCGAGGGGTGTGAGCGGTTCTCGTATTATTCGATGCAGACGCTGCTGGTGCTCTACATGGTCAAGTACCTGTTGCTGCCAGAAAACATCGGCAATGTCCTTGGCCTGCAATGGCTTCAGCAGGCCGCTTATGACGGCAAAGAGGGCCAACCGCTCGCCTCTGCGATATTCGGCGACTATTCCAGTCTGGTCTATCTCACTCCGATCGCCGGTGGCCTGATCGCGGATCGCTGGCTTGGCCGCCGAGCAACCCTGCTGGCCGGAGCGATCGTCATGGCGATCGGCCATTTCCTGATGGCATTCGAAGGCCTGTTTCTGTTCGCACTGCTGGCCCTGATCGTCGGCGTCGGCCTGTTCAAGGGCAATATCGCCAGCCAGGTTGGCGAGCTTTACAAGCCCAATGACCTGCGCCGGGCCATGGCCTTTCAGATCTTCTATATCGCGATCAACGTCAGCGTCATCATAGCTCCGCTTATTTCGGGCACGCTCGGCGAAAAAGTCGGCTGGCATTATGGCTTCGGCACTGCCGGGATTGTCATGGTCATTGGCCTGTTCCTTTATATCAAGGCCGGACCGTGGCTGCCCAGGGAAGACCGCGCGGTCCAGTCACAGCAATCTGCCGAAGGCGTGAATGGACCGCGTCTGCTGGGCTTTACCGCCGTCATCCTGATCGCGCTGATTGCACTGGCGCGAATGGTGCCGGCCATTGCGGCGATGGGCATTTCCGGTCAGGTCGGTCTTGCCGTCGCGCTGGGCCTGCTGGGATCGGTAGCCAGTACGGATCGGCCGCGTTTGCTCGCGCTGCTCCTGCTGATCCCGATTCTGGCGCTGTCGATGCTGACCAATCAGGAGATCTTCAACGCTTACCTGGTCTGGGCTGACGAGCATTTTCAGCTGACCTTTTTCGGTACCACCCTGCCGACCAGCTATATGATCACGATTGATGCCGCTCTCAGCTTCTCGATGCTGGCCGTGGTCGCGCTGTTCTGGAAATGGCGCAGCGACAAGGGCGCCTGGGAGCCGGACGAGATCGGCAAGATGATCCTTGGTAGTTTCTTCGTGATCGGCGGCGGGCTGTGCCTCTATGCTGCTGCGTTGACCCAGGGTTCGGGCAAGATCGGGCTGTTCTGGCCAGTGATGTTCCACTTGTTCAACTCGATCGGCTTTGCGCACATCATGCCGGTCAGCCTCGCGCTGTTCACCAAGGTCGCTCCGAAAGCGATCGTCGCCACCGTCGTGGGGATCTACTACCTGACGTTTTTCACTGCCAACAAGACGGTCGGGATTATTGGCGGCTGGTATTCCAGCATGGATACGCCAACCTTCTGGCTGGTCCATGTTGGCACTGCAGTGGCCGGCCTGATCGGTTTCGTGCTGTTCCGCGCGGTGATGGGCAAGCGGCTCGCCGCTGCCTAACCGAACACCGCGATAGACTGCATCCCCACCGCAACGGCTTCACCCGCCGTGTTCCAGATCGCCATGTCCTGGCTGGAACAGCCCTTTTCCGCATAGTTCCCCCGGGCTTGCAGGAGATACCAGCCCTCGCTGGTCTGCGGGAGCGGTGTCAGCAAGTTGATCAGCCAGGTCATCGAACTGATCGGCGCCGGACCGGTCAGTGGCATGACGCCTGGGGGCAAGGCATC
Organism: Sphingomonadales bacterium; assembly: GCA_017302775.1. The sequence goes on along the minus strand of JAFLDC010000081.1, from coordinate 6,528 downwards.
GGCCAGCAGGATCAGCGCGACCATTGGATCCAGCCCGGCGGTATCGCGCAGCCGCTCCCACCACAGGATTTCCGGCACCTTCACGTCGGTGCGCGGCTGAGCAAAACGGCGTTCGAAATTGGGGGCAAAGCTTGGCCCGGCATGTTCTGGCAATGGCACGGCCTGTTCCAGGGGCACCGCATAGGCCGGCATCGGGACGTCATGAAGGTGGAGCGCGCTGGCTTCGACCGGGCCCATGAATACGAAGGTCGCAGTCAATCCTACCCCAGCCGCGTTGGCCACCTCGGCACTGATCCATGACGCATTGCGTCCGCGGCGCAATACCTTGGCGCGGACCTGCACCTCACCCGCCAAGGGCCCAACGAAATTGACCGTGGCCGAACGCAGCGGCGGCAAATCGTCTGCCAGGCGTTGCGCGGCGACCAACGCCAAAGCAGCTGAAAACCCGCCATAACTGGTGCGCCCCTGCATCCAGTCGGTGGGTATGTCGGCGGCAAATCCGCCATCGATTGGCCGCGCCGCGGCGAGAACTTCGGGAAGGCTCATCACCTTTCCCTTAACGTAAACGGAAAGCTGGTCAACTCCCTACTGAGGATGTCAATCAATACGTCATGCCTTGGCCTGCCGTAGGGCGTTGTAAATAGCGTCAACAGTTGTTGGGTCGGATAGGTAGCCTGAGATGCCATGGGCATTGGCGGTCCGGTTGCGCACTGCGCTGTAATCATTGACCGTGGGGTCAATATCAAAGTGTTCGGGCGTAAGCGGATACAGCGCAACCACATCGCGCTTGTCACGGGCATTGAACCAGTTCCCGACTACCTTGGGATGCCCGATCGGCGCCAGCGCCTTGCGGACGATGTTAAGCCCCAATGGTGATCCCAGCGTCAGCAGGTTCGGCACCCGGCCATCTGTGCGCGCTTTGAGAATATCGAAAGCCACCACCGTGCCGAGCGAATGAGCAACGCAGACGACCGGAAGCTTGGTGTCGAAAGCCGGGCTGACAATTTCGTTGATGTCATCGCGGACAGTCCTGCGCTCAAGGTAGATCCACACGTCGCGCAAAATCCGCTCGATCATGTCGCCGTCGAGGCCGGGGATCCTGTCAAGCGTACGAATGATGGCCAGAACCCAGGGCCAGTTTTGCGGTCCGCGTTCCGTCACCGGTATATTCGCCTCGGCATCGACCTGCTCATCGCTTATCCCCTCGCCGCGCCTGATCGCTTCAAGGTATTCTCCCATGAAGGCGCGGTAATCGTCCGCAATGGATGCCGGATCGCCTCTGACGATGATATCATCCGGCGCCGCAGCCCCCAGACTGTCGACAAGCTCAGCCAGTCGGTTGCCATAGAAGGGCGCCTTTATCTCCACATCGTCCAGGATCGATTGCCGGGTGCCCAGGGCCGGACGCAATGCAGCAAGCCATTCTTCCTTCAGCTCATCTTCCGACTTGCCCTGCTGGGCGCGGCCATGAACAAAAACCAGACGTGCTTTAAACATACTGCTCACTCCACCTCATTCCCGGAATATCCAAGCCAGGCAGCTGCTGCATTGCCTCGTCGGAAAAGACCGACCAGAACCCCGGAACGCGCGGCAAGGCCTGCAGATTGTGCCCCAGACTGGCATCCATCACGTCAAGAAACGACCAAGTCTGGCTAAGCAGCGGCACCGCTGGAACGACCGGATAATCGCGGCCGGCGCCGCCCAGCAACCAGGCGTCGAACAGATCAAAGCCCAGATCCTTACGCATGTAATCGCGCACTGATGACGCACCCGCAAAATCACCGATCGCAGCATAGGCCAGCGCCGCCACGATCCCCAGCGAGGGATCAAATCGTTTAAGTTTGCGGATTCTGTCGGCGAAATTCCTGAGCGCAGCCGGGCCACGGCTGAGTAAGCCTAGCGTGGCCGCCCCCAGCACTTCGGCCCGAAGGGGCAGCAGTTCAGGCTCTGCGTAAGGCTGCCAGGTATAGGCCAAGGCCAGAACCTTGCCGTCATCACGAACGATCTGGCAGCTGAAGTCCTGTAACGCCGGCACTAGCATCCCCGAGCCGTCACTAAACTGCACGGCCATCTGCCGGACCCGCGTTGGGCCATTTTTCGACTCAATCGTTTGCCATTTGCTTTGGCCGATCACGGTGAGCGTGTCGCCCAGGCAGCGCGGAACGTCGTCGCCTGCTTGTTCGCTTCCCGCTTGTGAAATCAGGTCCGTGCGCTGCGCCAAGCTGTTCTGCGCATCAGCCGACAAACCTTCGTGCCGGACGAACCGCGGCGGCTCTGCCTGTACTGCCCCTGGGCCAGGCAGTGCGGGTGCCCTCCTGCGGGCGGCAACCTTTGGCCGCGGCCGTCCCGAAGATTGCGTCTGACCTGACCCAGCAGCCGCCTTTCTGACGGGCGCCACCGGCCGCAGTTCCAGAAAAGTCCCATCACGCGGCGGCCTGGCTGCGTCGACCGGTGGGGTCTCATTTTGTGCCACATAGCCATCCTGCGTCTGAAGTTGCAGGTCGGGGCGCTGCGTATACTCCAGTGCGATCTCCTGGGCGAGCCGATCAACCCGGTCAGCAAGAACGTCCTTGAGCCAGCGGCTGCGGACATAATCCTTGCCTGCAATCCTGAGCAGCGCCGAGCCGGGCACGGACTTGTGCGCATCGACAAGCGCCTGGGTGAACAGACCGTGCGCCTGACCGGCTTCGGCATCACCGGCTTCCAAAGACGGGTCGCCCGGCAAAGTGGCATAGAAGATGTCGACGTCACCGCCGGTCCTGCCCGGCCGGATGTTCGGGAAAATCGACGCCGCAGTCACCCCCGAATGCACCCCGGTTTTGGGCACAACGCGGCAGGCATCGCTGATAAAGATCACCTGCGGGATCCCGCAAAACCGAGCCCCCGCTGCCGATGCCGTAACGTTGATCGCCTCAGCAGGGTCGTTAGGACCATGGCTGAGAATCCAGAATTCGTCATTGGGCCCGCGCAGAAAACCGTGACCGGCAAAATAGATCACCAGCCGCTCCAGGTTAGCGGCACTGATCAACGCACCAATTCTTGTGAAAATCGCGCGTCGCTCTACCTTGTTCGAACCGTCTTCGAACAAAGTGACAGCATAACCGTTGCGCTCAAGCCATTCTGCCACCGAACTCGCGCCGCTGGCCGCAGCTTTCAGCTTGGGAAGGTCGCCGTCTACTGAATTGACGCCGATTACCACCGCAGCCATTTTCATGCGCCGACTCCCAATTCGAACGCACACAATCTGAACCAATGGGCAACACTGTCAACAATGCGACCGGCTTGACGCAGTTACTGTACTACTTGCTGCCGGGGTGGAATTCAGCGGGATAGAGATCAACTGCCTGGCAATCTGCCAGTATGGCCTTGTGCAACAGCGTGCGGTGGCAGCAGCCTGGATCGCGCTCGTAACACAGCAAGGCAACCCGGTGGGCGTGAACCAGTTCGGTCAGCTGCGCCCCGGCCGCAAGCGCCTCGGGCAACGCAAGCTGCCCTGCATAGATGCTTTCGAGCTTCGCATGATCCAGCGCGCGCGCAGCGGCACGACCAGCTGCGGGTGTTCCCAATGCCCGGTAGTGGCGGTATTGAATGCCTGCCTCGGCCAGGTTCGCCGCAAGGGCTGTCTTGGAAAAACCCGGCCGCCGCGACGCCGCGATCGCCCGAACATCCGCAACCACTTCTATGCCGGCTTCCTGCAAGACGGCAAGGAATGCCGGCATCGACGCCTGTTCATAGCCAATGGTCCATACGGTCCGCACCGAACCCTATTCCAGTTCCAGAATGATTGCGTCCACCGCCAGGCTGTCGCCCGCCTTGGCGTTGACCTTTTTCACTGTGGCCGATTTTTCGGCGCGGAGGATGTTTTCCATCTTCATCGCCTCCACCACCGCCAGCGGCTGGCCTGCCTCGACCTTGTCGCCCTCCGCCACGTTCAGCGAGACCAGCAGACCGGGCATCGGGCAGATCAGGAACTTCGACAGGTCAGGCGGGACCTTCTCGATCATATGGGCAGTCAGGTGTGCCACCCGCTGCGGCAAGACCTGGACGTGGTGGATCGCCCCGCGCGTGGTCATGCGCAAACCAGCCCGGGTAATCTCCAGTTTCACCCCGTAAACCACATCGCCGACCTCAGCCTCGATCAGGCGGTCTCCAGGCGTATATTCCAGTGCGAGATCGACCGGTTCACCGTTGACGGTAATGTCTTCGTCAAGGCTTACCGCAAAGTCCTTCCCGCCGATCATCACCGACCAGTCATAAGGGGGCTCAAGCTCCCCATCCAGTTGCTGGTCGATCTGCCGCGCCCGGTCCGCACGCGCCGTAGCGATAAACCCGGCGATTGCGGCCAGATCGCGCAACGTCTCGGCAGAAGTGGCAGCGCCATGGAAACCGTCGGGGTATTCTTCGGCGATGAACCCGGTGGTCAGCTCACCGCTGCGAAAACGCGGATGCTGCATGATCGCGGAAACGAAATCGATGTTGTGGCCAAGCCCTTCGATCTCGAACGCATCGAGCGCGGCGATCTGCTTGTCGGCCGCCTCGTCACGGGTTTTGCCCCAGGTGATCAGCTTGGCGATCATCGGATCGTAGAACATCGAGACTTCGCCGCCTTCATAGACACCGTCGTCCACGCGAATGCCGTCCACCCCGCGGCGGCCGTTGCCGTCCTCATCCTCAGTCCAGCCATCAACCGGCGGATTGTACCGCACCAACCGCCCAGTCGAAGGCAGGAACCCGCGATAGGGATCTTCGGCATAGACGCGGTTTTCAATCGCCCAGCCATCGATCTTGATGTCGTCCTGGATCATGGCCAGCTTCTCGCCCGCCGCGACCCGGATCATCTGTTCGACCAGGTCGATCCCGGTGATGCATTCGGTGACCGGGTGCTCCACCTGCAGGCGGGTGTTCATTTCGAGGAAGTAGAAGCTTTCCCCGCTGGGGTCCGCACCCGAAACGATCAGCTCGACGGTTCCGGCTGAGTAGTAGCCCACCGCGCGGGCCAGCGCGACACACTGCTCACCCATGGCCTTGCGCATCTTGGGCGTCACGAACGGCGATGGCGCTTCCTCGACCACTTTTTGGTGGCGGCGCTGAATGCTGCATTCGCGCTCGTTGAGGTAGAGTATGTTGCCGTGCTGGTCGCCCAGGATCTGGATCTCGATGTGGCGCGGGTTGAGGATGAATTTCTCGATGAACACCCGGTCGTCGCCGAAGCTGTTGAGCCCCTCGCGCCGGGTCGCCTCAAAACCTTCTTCGACGTCTTTGTCGTTATGAGCTAAACGCATGCCTTTGCCGCCGCCGCCAGCGCTGGCCTTCATCATCACCGGATAGCCGATCTCACGGCTGACCCGCAGTGCTTCCTCGGTGCTGGTGATCTCGCCTTCGGAGCCCGGCACGGTGTTGACCCCGGCGGCCTTGGCAAGCCGCTTGGACTCGATCTTGTCCCCCATCGCGGCGATGGCGTTCACCGGCGGGCCGATAAAGGCGATGCCGTTGGCGGCGAGTTCCTCGGCAAACGAGGTCCGCTCGGACAGGAACCCGTACCCCGGATGCACCGCCTCGGCCCCGGTCGCATGACAGGCGGCAATCACCGCCGCCACGTCCAGATAGCTTTCCGCCGCCGGTGCCGGCCCCAGGCGCACCGCTGCATCCGCCAGCGCCACATGCGGCGCGAAGCGGTCGACGTCGGAATAGACCGCCACGGGCGAAATCCCCATCGCCCGCAGCGTCCGCATCACCCGGACGGCGATCTCGCCCCGGTTCGCCACCAGTACCCGTTTGAACATGATCAGCCCCGGATGGTGACGCGGATCGGCGTCGGGTCGAAGCCGTTGCAGGGGTTGTTGATCTGCGGGCAGTTCGAGATGACGCAAAGCACGTCCATCTCGGCGCGCAACTCGACATGGTCGCCGGGTTTCGAGATGCCGTCGTCGATGGTCATGGCGCCGTTCGGGCTGATCGGCACGTTCATGAAGAAGTTGATGTTGGGCACGATGTCGCGCTTGCCCATGCCGTGCCTGGACAATTCCAGCAGAAAGTTCTCGCGGCAGGCGTGCAGATAGCGGGTTTCATGCCCGAATCGAACCGTGTTCGATTCACACGAGCAGCAGCCGGCACTGGTGTCGTGCCGGCCCGAGGTGTCGGCCGTCACCACCAGCATCACCCGCCCCTCGGACGAGACGATTTTCGCACCGGTCGAGATATAGGCGAGGCCGTTCTCGCGCATGGTGTCCTGGCTGGAATAGCGCTCGGCGGTGTCGTGGGCGTTGTAGAAGATCGTGTCGATGGCCTGCTGGCCGAACGTGTCCTCGATGCGGATCACCTGGCCCTTCTTCACCAGACCGGACCAGGGCTTTTCGGCGGGGATGTCGTAAACCTGCATGATGCCCTCCTCAGCCGCGCGCGTTGTTTTCAAAGGCCCGCACCGCCTCGGCTGTCGCCGTGCGGCAGAGGTCGTCGGCTGCCACCGGCACGGCGGAAAGCCGTGTCACGGTGATGGCAGGCACCGGCCCTGGTGCGGGGTCCAAGGGA
>JAFLDC010000080.1 GCA_017302775.1 Sphingomonadales bacterium | reverse complement strand
CATAACTGCCGGTCATGGTATGGCTGCGGCTGAACAGGGTAATTCCCGCAGCGATGCCGATCCAGCCCAGGCCATGCAGCGCCCCGAAAACCGAACCATAACGGCCCAGTCCGAACCGCCGGGCAACGAAGTAGGCGTAGATATCCACGTCGGCCCCGCTCAGCGCGCCGATCATCCCGCAGGCAAGCAGCACCAGCAGCGCCATGCCAGGATCGGCTTGCAGAAACATCAGGAATCCGATGCTGGGAATGATCGTCATCAGGATCGCCATGCGGCGCGGCTCGAACCGGTCCAACAGCCAGCCGCCGCCAACCTTGCCGATGAATTGCCCTGCGGCGAAAGTCGACAGGCCCAGCGCTGCGATGGCCGGTGAAAGGCCGTTCTCGCTGATCATCGGTGCCAACTGCGAGATGGCTCCGCCCGTCGCCATTCCGGCAAACAGGTTCGCCATCGACAACAGCCAGAAATCTCTCTCCCGCGCGAAGCTCCAGTCCTGGGGCAGCCGGGCTTGGCCGCGGCGGTGCGAGCCCTGGCCGGCCGAGCGTGGCATGAGCAACAGTACCGCCGGCAGGCCGACCAGGCCGGCCAATCCGGCCATCGCCAGAAAGCCCCACCGCCAATTCTCGGCAATCACCAGCTGCAACAGCGGCGGGATCAGGATCGTCGTCAGCGATACACCGATCCCGACCAGCCCCAGGGCCCGTCCGCGAAACTTGCGAAAGTGCGCATTGATCGGTTGCGTCAGGGTGACCGCCGACGTGCCGCCGCCCAAAAAGCCGGACAAACCGACCGTCAGGGCGAGTGACCAGAACCCGCTGATCCACAAGCCCTGGGCCACGCTGATCGCCACCAGTAGCAGCGAGCAGGTGACATAGACCGTTCGGAATCCGAACAGGTCAGTCAGCCGCCCGATCACCGGCGCGCCCAGCACGGCGGTGATGATCAGGGTCTGGACCTGCCCGGTCTCTGCCCTGGTCATATTCAGTTCGGCCGACATCGGGATCAGGAACAGGCTGAAGCAATAGAACAGCAGCGAGATGCCGGTGCCATTGGCGATCGCGCAGGCCAGCACAATCCGCCAGCCGATCCGCCATTCACTGTCTTCGGGTACAGTCATGCTTGCGGGGGCTTCAGTCCTCGACGGCAAAGGTGATCTCGGCATGATCACGCAGGCGCGCGACCAGGGCTTCGCCCAGCAGCGCACCGGGCACCGAGACGCCGCCTTCGGCCCGACAATCGAGCAAGGCGATCCCGGTTTCGGCGATCATCCGGCTGGTCGAGCCGTAGCCGGGATCATAGCGCCCCTTGACCCCATAGCGGATCGTCTTGCCGTCCGGCCATTCGCCGATGAACAGCACATCATAGAAGCCATTCTCACGCTCCTCGGCCGTCGGACCTTCGCCGGGCTTGGGGGGCTTCGCGCCGAACGGGTTCTTGAGCATATCGCCGATGGCATGCGCAGCCTTTTCGCCCAGTTCCCCGGCGCTGGTCAGCATCATCTCGTCATATCTGAAGTCCGCGCCATAGGGGTGGCCCAGCAGGAAATTGGTGCGGTGGACGTTCTTGGTGTTGATCGTCGCCATGATGAACGGCGCCGCCCATTTGCCGACGCTTTCGTCGTATTCCGGCACCAGCCCCAGCGGCTGTGCCGGCCCTTCGAACCCGGGGGTCAGACCGAACGGGCTTTGCAGAATCTTGATCAGTGCAGGGTTGCGCGCCACTGCCTTCATTGTCTCGGTCAGGCTCGCGGCCGTCCCCCCGGAAAAGGTTCCCTGCATCGCCCGGACCCGGCCCTTGACCCGCGGGGCGGCGCTGCCGTGGCGGGCCTTGGCCGCTTGCTGCAACATGAAGACCCCCAGATCGAACGGGATCGAATCAAACCCTGACGAAAACGAGATCCGGGCGCCGGACGCCTTGGCGGCGTCATGGTACTTGTCGATCATCTCGCGCATCCAGCCGGGCTCGCCGCACAGGTCGGCATAGTCGGTGCCCGCCTCGACGCAGGCCTTCAGCAGCGGCTCTCCGTACAACTGATAAGGGCCAACCGTGGTGATGATGACCCGCGCGCTCTGCGCCAGCGCCGTCATGCTGGCCGGCTCGTCGGAATTCGCCACGATCAGCGGGGTTGTCGCCGGCGCGCCGATCGTATCGCGCACTTCCGCCAGCTTGTCTGCCGAGCGTCCGGCCATGGCCCAGCTCGGGCCTTTGCCCTGGTAGTGGTGCGCCAGATATTCCGCGACCAGTCGGCCGGTATAGCCGGTTGCTCCGTAGACGACGATATCGTGGGGGCGGTCTGCCTTGGCGGTCATGCAATGCTCTCCTCGGGTCCGAATCCATGTCCGGCTGCGGGACAAGAAGGGCACATTCAGGTGGCAATGTCGAACTGAATTCGGCTGACGCTACGGCACGCCGCGTTCAGAACCGGAACTGCCGACTGGCCAGATCGTACATGATCTCCTCGCTGCCGCCGCCAATCGCCATGACGCGCACTTCACGGTAGATTCGCTCGATCCGGCTCCCCGTCATAAAGCTGGCGCCGCCCAGAATCTGGCAGGCCTCGCGGGCGCAGAATTCCATGGTTTGCGTCGCCTGGACCTTCAGCAGCGCAAAATCGCCGGGAAACGCGCAATTGTTCAGCACGGTCCAGGCGCAGTGGTCGATCCAGGCCTGGGTCGCCTGAATCCGGCGGATCATATCGGCCAGCTTGTGGCGGATCGCCTGGTTGGTGATGAGCGGTTTGCCGAAGGTCTCGCGTTGCCGTGCCCAGTCGAGGGCGTCCTCGAAGCAGATCCGGGCGAAGGCCGCGGCTTGCTGACTCATCCCAAGCCGTTCGCTGTTGAAATTGCGCATGATCCCGGCGAAGCCGCCGTTCTCTGCCCCGATCAGATTGTCAGCGGGAACCTCGACCGCATCGAAGTGCAGGGTAGCGGTATCGCTGGAATGCCAGCCCATCTTGGACAGCGCCGAGCGGGTTATACCGGGCCGGTCAAGCTCGACCAGCAGGAGCGAGATTCCGCCGATGCCGGGGCCGCCCGTCCGTACCGCCAGGGTTACATAGTCCGCCCGCATGCCCGACGTGATAAACGTCTTTTCGCCCGACACGACATAGGCAGAACCCTTGCGTTCCGCTTTGGTCCGCAGATTGGCAACATCAGAACCGCCGCCAGGCTCGGTAATGCCCAGGCAGATGATCTTTTCTCCGGCGAGGACATCGGGCGCGATCCGCTGCTGCAATTCGGCGCTGCCCATCGCCAGGATCGGCGGCAAACCGATCCCGTGCGTCATCAGCGAGGCGCAGATGCCCCCCGCTCCGGGACGGGCCAGTTCCTCGGTCTGGACCAGGCTGTGGAACAGGGTGAAATGATCGCCGGTCCCGCCGAATTGTTCGGGATAGTTGAGGCTGAGAATGCCGGCCTCGGCCGCCTTGCGGTGCAGGTCGCGGGGCAGTTCGCCCGCTGCTTCCCACTGGTCGACGTGCGGGGTGATTTCCTTGGCGACGAAGGCGCGAACGGTGTCGCAGACCGCTTCGTGGCTGTCATCGTAATGCGGCGAGCGCGAACGCCACTGGTCGAACAACGGCGTTTCCATGCTGCGAACTCCTCGAATTAGAGTGCCTTGCTTTTGTATGCTGTCCCCTCCCCGGCGGGGAGAGGTTGGGGTGGGGGCTCGACCGCAGTGAACCAAGCCAGTGCCGACCCCCCATCCCAACCCTTCCCCAACGGGGACGGGCTTTAGAACAGTACAAAGTTCTAAAGCTTTGGCAGGGTAACCCCGCGCTGGCCCATGTATTTGCCGCTGCGGTCGCCATAACTGACTTCGCACGGCTCGTTGCCCTTGAGGAACAGGAACTGGCAGGCGCCTTCGTTGGCATAGATCTTGGCGGGCAGCGGGGTGGTGTTGGAAAATTCCAGCGTCACGTGGCCTTCCCACTCGGGCTCCAGCGGGGTGACGTTCACGATGATCCCGCAGCGGGCATAGGTGCTCTTGCCCAGGCAAATCACCAGAACGTCGCGCGGGATCCGGAAATATTCGACCGTGCGGGCCAGCGCAAAGCTGTTGGGCGGAATGATGCAGCAGTCGGTCTTCATGTCGACAAAGCTGTTTTCGGAGAAGTTCTTCGGATCGACCACCGCCGAATGGACGTTGGTGAACACCTTGAACTCATCCGCCACCCGCGCGTCATAGCCATAGCTCGACAGGCCATAGGAAATGCACCCGTCGCGCTGCTGCCGCTCAACGAACGGTTCGATCATGCCCGAATGGCGGGCTTCGTTACGGATCCATTTGTCTGAAAGAATCGCCATGGGAGGGTGATGGCGTGGTGCAGCAGCGGGGGCAAGATCGGGTGTTGCGGATGTTGTGAATGAGTGCACTTTGCCACGCAGCACAACCGTTCAGATCTCAAGCGGCTAATTGGGGAGGTCCCTAGACCAATTTGCAGCGCGACAGGAAAAAATTGCGCAAGCCCGCAGACTTTATCGCATCGGCCAATCGGCCGCTCACGAAAAATCCGCTAAGCATTCGGGGATCAACCCAGATATCTGGACCATCTGCTGCCGACGATAGTACACTAAGCTGATCATCCTTCAAATATCCACCGATAATGAAGAGGTCTTTTTTGTCGACATTTGGAATAGGCATCATTCCAATTGGAGTTGCCGGTACGATCGTGTTCTTTATGTTGCCGTAGTTCAGGCAAAACCAGCCCTCGCCCGCCGGTGTGACCATGTCGGATTTCGAGATTTTTACTGGGAACAAAGTGCAATTGCCAAGTTCAAAATTTCTCAGAACATCAGCCGCCTTCTTTGAGATAACATTGTAGCCTCTGGCAAAAAAGAAGTCTCTGAATTCCTGTTTTCGACCTTTGGAGGTTTTGTTGGAATATATATGCTCAGGAAAATTCTCCTGAGTCAGTTTCTCTCCCGAAGCATTCTTTTGGCAAGATTGCTTGGCGAAATAGTAAGATTCATCGAATGTTTCATCAACAGGAACGAAGCTATTGAATGTCACTTTCGAATTCTCAGAGCGCAGCGGCGCTTCACTCACCCAAATTTCGTCGCTCACTTCAGGCTACTCCTAAACGCCCGGCAAAGGCCATTGTGAACACTGATGACATGGCTCCGTGAGTTGTCATGCGCTCGCTGCTCTCCGTCAGACCCCGTGATAGTCGCGGTACCAGCGGACAAAGTTGGGGACACCCACCTCAATGCTGGTGGTCGGCGCATAGCCCAGGTCCCCGGCGATCGCCGTGATATCGGCGTAGGTGGCGGGCACATCGCCGGGCTGGATCGGCTGGAAATCGATGATCGCCTTCTTGCCGCAGTTTTCTTCGAGCAACTGCACCACCTTCATCAGGTGTTCCGACTGGTTGTTGCCGATGTTGTAAAGCGCATGCGGCTTGGTGCTGCCGCCAGCCTTGGCCTCGCCATTGTCGGCAGGCGGATTGTCGAGGCAGGCAATCACGCCCGAAACGATGTCCTCGACATAAGTGAAATCGCGGTACATGTCGCCGTTGTTGAACACCGGGATCGGCTGGCCGGCCAGGATCGCCTTGGTGAAAATCCACATCATCATGTCCGGCCGGCCCCACGGGCCATAGACCGTGAAGAAACGCAGCCCGGTCAGCGGGACGCGGAACAGGTGGGCATAGGTTTCGCTCATCAGTTCATCGGCGCGCTTGGTTGCGGCGTAAAGCGAGACCGGATGATCCACCCGGTCCTCGACCGAGAACGGCATATGGGTGTTGCCGCCATAGACCGAGCTGGAGCTGGCATAGACCATATGCTCAACCTTGCGGTGGCGCGCGATCTCCAGCATGTTGACGTGCCCGGCCAGGTTGGCGCTGACATAGGCTTGCGGATTTTCCAGGCTGTAACGCACCCCGGCCTGCGCGCCGAGATGCACGATCCGGTCGAATTGCTCATCCTTCAAGGCTGTATCGAGCGCGGTCATGTCCGAAAAATCGAGCTTGTGGAAAGTGAACCGGTCCCCGCCGGCGGCGGCGACGCGCGCCAGACGGTCTTCCTTCAGGCTGACCTGGTAGTAGTCATTCAGGCTGTCGATTCCGACCACGCTATCGCCGCGGGCCAGCAGGCGCAGGGCCAGGGTGGAGCCAATGAAGCCGGCGATGCCGGTGATCAGAACGCGCATGAAATTCCTCTGTAACGGGGGCAGGTGTTTGCGGGCGGCCTTATTTCACGGTTAACTCATCGCTGGTAGGGGGTTTTTCCATGTCTGACCCGCAAAAGATCCTCGTCGTGTTCGGAACCCGTCCCGAAGCGATCAAATTGTTCCCGGTCGTCGCCGCGCTGCACGCCGATCCGCGCTTTACGCCGGTGGTCTGCGTCTCGGCGCAGCACCGCCAGATGCTTGACCAGGTACTCGAAATCGCGGGGCTGACGCCCGATCACGATCTCGATCTGATGAAGCCGGACCAGACCCTTGACGGGCTGACCGCCGCGCTGCTCACCGAACTGGGCCGGGTAATGGACCTCGAAAAACCGGCCCGCGTGATTGTTCAGGGCGATACCGCGACTGCGATGGCCGGAGCGCTCGCCGCTTATTACCGCCAGATTCCGGTCGATCATGTCGAGGCTGGGCTGCGCAGCGGCAACATCTATCACCCCTGGCCCGAAGAAGTGAACCGCAAGATCATCGGTTCGATCGCCAGCTTGCACTTTGCCCCGACCGATGTGTCGCAAGCCGCGCTGCTGGCAGAGAACGTTGCGGCGGACCGGGTTCATGTTACCGGCAACACGGTGATCGATGCGCTCCACTGGGTCTCGGCCCGGATCGAGGCCGAGCCCGCGCTGGCCAAGGGGCTGGACGAACTCAAGACGCGCTTCGCCGGAAAGCGGATCATCGGCGTCACCAGCCACCGCCGCGAGAACTTTGGCGGCGGGATGGAGGCCATCGCCGAGGCGATCCGCCAGATTGCTGCCCGGCCCGACGTGGCGGTGATCTTTCCGGTCCATCTTAACCCCAATGTCCGCAAGGTCATGAATGCGGCGCTGGCCGGGCTCGACAATGTCGCGCTGATCGAGCCGCTGGACTATCCCCATTTCGCCCATCTGCTGGCGATCAGCGACATCATGCTGACCGACAGCGGCGGCGTGCAGGAAGAGGCCCCGGCGCTGGGCAAGCCGGTGCTGGTCATGCGCGAGACGACCGAGCGGCCCGAAGGCGTCGCCGCTGGCACCGCCAAGCTGGTCGGCACGGAAACCGCGGTTATCGTTACCGAATTATTCAACCTTCTTGACGATAAGGCGGCGTACGAAAGCATGGCGCGGGCGCACAACCCCTTTGGGGACGGGCATACCGCGCGCCGGATCGTGGAGTTGCTTGGGAATGAAATCGGACGTTAAGCCAGACGTTTGCGTCGTTGGCCTGGGATATATCGGCTTGCCGACCGCCGCCGTCGTGGCGCGGGCCGGGTGCAGGGTGCACGGAGTCGATGTGACCCAGTCGGTGGTCGATACCATCAACCGCGGCGCGATTCATATCGAGGAAGTCGATCTCGACGGTCTGGTTCAGGGCGTCGTCGCGCGCGGAATGCTGACCGCATCGACCGAAGTGGCGCCATGTGACGTGTTCATCATCGCGGTGCCAACCCCGTTCGATGCCAATCATGCCCCCGACATCTCCTATGTGCTGGCCGCCGGCAAAGCGGTGGCCAAGGTGCTCAAGTCGGGGGACTGCGTGATCCTGGAATCGACCAGCCCGGTCGGCACGACCGAGGCGCTGCGCGATCTGATCGCGGCGGCGCGGCCCGATCTGAAATGTCCGGGGCTGACCGCCGAAACCCCGGATATCGCCATCTCCTATTGCCCCGAGCGGGTGCTGCCGGGCAAGATCCTGGAAGAGCTGACCAACAACGACCGTTCGATCGGGGGGATCACTCCGCGGTGCGCGCGCAAGGCGCTGGCGTTCTACAAGCGGTTCGTGCGCGGCACCTGCGTCACCACGGACGCCCGCAGCGCCGAAATGACCAAGCTGGTCGAAAACGCCTACCGCGATGTCAACATCGCCTTTGCCAACGAACTAAGCATTGTGGCGGACAAGATGGGGCTCGACGTGTGGGAGGTCATTCGCCTCGCCAACCGTCACCCGCGCGTCAATATCCTGCAGCCCGGCCCGGGGGTGGGCGGGCATTGTATCGCGGTCGATCCGTGGTTCATCGTTCATGGCGCGCCAGAGGAAACCCCGCTGATCCGCACCGCGCGGGGCGTCAACGACGGCAAGATTCACCACGTCATCGCCCGCGCCGAAGCCCTGATCGAAGCGCATCCGGCGGCCCGTGTCGCCTGCCTGGGTCTGGCCTTCAAGGCCAACATCGACGATTTCCGGGAAAGTCCCGCCCGCGCCGTTGCCGCACGCCTTGCGCGCAAGTTCGGCGACCGGATCAAAGTGGTGGAACCCTATGCCGCGCAGCTGCCGCGCGAATTCGATGGCACCGCCGCCGAACTGATCGATATCGATACCGCGCTGGAAAGCTGCGAGGTGCTGATCGTGCTGGTCGATCACGATGCTTTCAAGGCCGTGCCATTGGCTGAGCGCATGGCCAAGGCCGTGTACGATACCCGCGGCATCTGGCTTGATCAGCCCAAGACTGCCGCGCCGGAAGCGCCTGGATCCCTGCGGCTGGCAAGCTGAACGGGCCTTCTTGCCAGACCCGGCCCGGGCTGCCACGGTGCGGTCATGCCGGATTTGCGCTTGCCCTTCGCGTTGACCGTTATGCTGGCCCTGGCCGGCTGCGCGGCGCGGCCTGCCGCCAATCCGCAGGAGGCTTTCTGGCGGGCGCTTTCGGGCCATTGCGGCAAGGCTTTCGCCGGGCGCATGGTCAGCGATGAGGCCGCCGATGCCGATATGCGCGGCGCGGCGATGGTAATGCATGTCCGCGAATGCTCCGATGCGCGGATCGCGGTGCCGTTTCACGTCCAGCGTGCCGACGGCAGCTGGGATCGCAGCCGGACCTGGGTCTTTACCCGCACCGCCACCGGCCTGAGGCTCAAGCACGATCACCGACACGCCGATGGATCGGCGGATGGACTGACGCTCTATGGCGGCGACACTGCCGCGCCGGGCACTGCATCGGCGCAGGAGTTTCCGGTCGATGCCGAAAGCATTGCGCTGTTCCGCAGCGAGGGGCGCACCGCATCGCTGACCAATGTCTGGCGGGTTGAGGTGGACCGG
>JAFLDC010000008.1 GCA_017302775.1 Sphingomonadales bacterium | reverse complement strand
CGCCAGCACCCCCCAAAAGGTCACCCGCAGCACGCCCCTGCCGATCGGCGATCCTCCCGCTTTTGCCCCGACCGCACCCAGCAGCATCAAAAACAGCAAGGCCGCGGCCGAAACACCGATGGCTATACTGGTCAGGGGCAGCAGCAGCGCCGCCAACAGCGGCAAGGCTGCGCCAATCGCGAATGTCCCCGCCGAAGTGAGCGCTGCCTGCACCGGCCGGGCCCGATGCATCTCGGCCAGGCCAAGCTCATCGCGCGAATGTGCGGCCAGGGCATCGTGTGCGGTCAAAGCTTCCGCGACCTGGCGTGCCAATCCCTCATTGAGACCGCGCTGCTGATAGATTGCGGCCAGTTCCGCCAGTTCAAACTCCGGCTGCTCAGCCAATTCGGCAGTTTCACGGGCAACGTCCGCTGCCTCGGTATCAGCTTGGCTCGATACCGAGACATATTCCCCCGCCGCCATGGACATCGCCCCGGCTACCAATCCTGCAACCCCGGCAACCATGACGGCGCTCTTGTCGCTGGCCGCAGCCGCCACCCCGACAATCAGGCTGGCGGTGGAGACAATCCCGTCGTTTGCGCCAAGAACGGCGGCACGAAGCCAGCCAATCCGCGCTACAGCGTGATTTTCAGGCGATTTCGCGGTGATTTCCGGCACGGCAGTCCCCTTCGTGGTTTTGTGCAAGGTAGCCAAATGGCACGGTACGGGCCAGCATTAGCGCTTTGCCACAAGCCGCGGGGCGGTTATGGAACGCGATCAAGCAATTCCCGGGCAAATCCCCCCACGTGAAATCCATTCCTGCCATCGATCGCTATATCTTTCGGCTTGTCATCATGCCGATGCTGGCGGTGTTCGTCATTGCCGCCTCGCTGCTGGTGCTCGACAAGATGCTCAAGCTGTTTGAATTTGTCGGGACCGAAGGCGGGCCGGTTTCGATCGTGTTCAAGATGCTGGCCAACCTGATGCCGGAATATGCCAGCCTCGCGATTCCGCTGGGGCTGATGCTGGGCATTCTCGCTGCCTTCCGCAAGCTGGCGACCACCAGTGAGCTGGACGTCATGCGTGCGGTCGGTCTCAGCTATACCCGGCTGCTTCGGGTGCCATATTGTATTACGCTGGTGCTGGCGGGCCTGAACCTGCTGATTGTCGGCTATCTGCAGCCGCTGGCGCGCTACAGCTATGAACAGCTCGATTTCGAACTGCGCTCCGGCGCGCTCGGCGCGTCGATCAAGGTTGGTGAATTCACCACCCTTCAGGACCGGATGGCGCTGCGGATCGAGCGGAGCCGTGACAATGGCCGCCAGCTGGAAGGGATCTTCGCCCGGTTTGCCACACCGGGCGGCTCGGTAGCGACGATTTCGGCGCGTGAGGGCCGTTTCCTGGCGCTGAAGGACAATCCCGATACGATCATCCTGCGCTTGACGGATGGCCAGATCATTCAGGATGAACCCGGCGCCAGTCCACGGGTGCTCAGCTTTTCGCGTCATGACCTGCCGATAGATCTGCCCGCGATCGAACAGTTCCGCAAACGCGGCGGCAAAGAGCGGGAATATATCCTGCCGGAACTGATGCGGATCGGCTGGAGCGATCAGGTGACCCAGGCGACCCGCAACCAGACCAGAGCCAGCCTCAACTACCGGCTGGTTGAAGTCGTGATGATGTTGCTGCTGCCGCTGCTGGCGGTTGCCCTGGCGGTGCCGCCCAAGCGCTCGACCTCACCGCTGGGGGTATTTATCTCGATCATTCTGGTCGTCGCCTATCACAAGATCAACGAGTACGGGCAGGCCGCTGCGGCGCAAGGCCGGTTTCCCCCCGAACTGATCCTGTGGGGACCATTCGTGCTGTTCGCGGCGCTCATCCTGTGGATGTACTGGCGGGTTGCCTATGTGCCTGGCGGACAGCCAATCGGCGCCCTGGAAAAAGCATTTGCGACGATTGGCAAGAAGCTGTCGAGCCTGCTCAAACGGCAAGACCGTAAGGTGGCGGTGCACTGATGCTGTCCGGCATATTCCCCTCGCCCACGCTGACATGGTATCTTGCCAAGTTGTTCATCACGCGGATTCTGGGCGTGCTGATCTTGCTCGTGCTGGTGCTGCAGATGCTCGACCTGCTCTCTGAAAGCGGCGACATCCTGGCCGTACCGGGTAATGGCGAAGCGCAGCTGTGGTACTACGTCTCGCTGCGCACCCCGCAGCTTATCGCCCGATTCCTTCCCTACTCCGTTTTGCTGGCAACCCTCTTCACGTTCTGGCCGCTTAACCAGAACAGCGAGGTGATCGCGATGCGCGCGGCAGGTCTTTCGGCGCATCAAATTCTGGCCCCGCTGCTGCTGACTGCCAGCCTGATCAGCCTGGCCAGTTTCACCTTCAATGAAACCGTGGTGGCCAACGCAACCGGCACTTTGAAACAGTGGAACCAGCTCAAGTATCATCCGATCCCCAAGCAAAGCGGGGTAAGAGCGAACGTCTATCTGCGCGATGGCCCGCATATACTCGCAGCCAGCCAGGTGACCGGTTCAGGCGATGCCATCGTCATGACCGGCGTCACCTGGTACCGCCGCGATGCCGGCGGGATGGTGGTGGAGCAGATCCGCAGCGACCGTGCAACCTACGCCGCACCGGGGTGGAAGCTGGTCAACCCGCGCCAGTTCGATGTGGCGACAACCGTGCAGAAACCGCTGGCATCAATGGTCGTGGCACGCGATGTCAGCCCCGATCAGGTCATGATCAGCAAGGTCGATCCCGATGGCGAGAACATCTTTGCGCTGTCCCGGTCGATCAAGGCCTTGAAGGCAGCGGGAAGGCGCACCGCCGAACTGGAAGGCAAGTGGTGGCATAAGCTGTCCGGTCCGCTATCCGCCATGTTGATGCCCCTGCTTGGCTCCGTTGCCGCCTTTGGCCTTGCCCGGTCAGGGCAACTGCTCGTTCGGGCGATTGCCGGGATGGCACTGGGTTTTGCATATTTCGTGGTTGATAACGCCGCGCTCGCCATGGGGAACTTCGGAGGTTACCCGGCTCTGATCGCAGCGTGGGCGCCGTTCCTGCTGTTCTTCCTGGTGGGCGAAACGGTGTTGGTGCGAACCGAGGAGTAGGAACTTGGCCTACAAACCGAGCCAGGCCGCCTTGAACAAGGCTTATGAAAAAGGCTTCAAGGATGGCCAGCGTGGCCTATTCAATCCGCCGAAGGGCGATGGTCTGGTCGACTTCATATTCGGGGGACTTGACCGGCTGAGCGGTTCGCCTTCAACGCGCGAAATGGCCGAAGCCGTCGCGCATGCCTATCGCGAGGGGCATAGCGCCGGTAGCAGGCGCTAGCGCCGCACCATGGTACTGCGGGCGATCTTGCCCAGCAGCGGCGTGAACCCGCTGTATGCAGCCTTCTCGTAAGTAGAACCCGCGCCGAGCTGTGCCGAAATCCGGCGATGCGCCTCTCCCAGTGAGTGGTATGGCATGCTGGGCAAAAGGTGATGCAGGGCATGATAGCGCAGACCCACCGGTGCCCATAGCGGGGCGAACAATTCCGGCGGCGGGACGTTTACCGAGTCAAGGTACTGCCCGGTCACAGTCATCGCCGCACCGTCATTTTCCCACAGATGAGCGACCAACGTGCGAATCTGGTTGAGCACCGCCGTGGCTGAAACGACCGCGATCGCAATCAGCAACGGACGCCATCCCCAGACCTGTGTGCTGGCGAGCAGCGCCCACGACCACACAAACACGCCCAGCTCCTGCCAGAACACCATGCGCTTGAAATCGCCTTCAGGCGGACGGCGGCGAAAATCGGGATTGATCGACAGCGACGAGGCGCGTTCCCACACCAGTTTGCGCAGCGGTGAAATCAAGACCCCCAGCGGCACCAGGATCGCAGCCCGGATCAACAGCCCGACCGGCAGCAGCATGGCGACAATGATGAACAGCGGCAGGCTCCACGGCTTCATCAGGGCGAGCGGCAGGTATTCCGGATCTTCTGCAGTGCCGTAACGGGTCCGGGCATGATGCAGCGTGTGCACGCCTTCATACATGAACGACGGGGTGAGCATCGGCACGCCCACCAGAATATTCCAGACCAGCCGGAAACCAGGCAGGGCAGTTTTGTGGATATGCGTCAGCTCGTGAATGAACAACAGCGCCCGGTACATCGCGAAGACCGCCACCACCCCTGCTGCCCAGGCCTGCCAGCCATGCAGCAGGATCGCACCGGCAATCCCGGCGTAACCGATGGCCGCCGACACCAGCATGTCGGGCCAGTAAATTTCGGGTCGTGCAGCGGAAATATCGCGGGTCAGTTCCACTGCCGCACGCAGCATCACCATATCATCGGGAATGGATGACTTGGTCGGGGCGGCAATGATGTTTTCCTGAACAGTCATTTGCAGTGTGATCCATGTGGAGCGGCGCGAGCCCGGCTTGACAACCTGACCATAGCCAACGCAGGTCGCATTGACCCTGAACAAAGGCAGCATCGTGGCACAAGCAGAGATAATTGTCGCACCTGTGATCGACAAGGCGGATCGGAGCGCTTTTGTCGATCTGGCTTATCGGCTTAACCAGTCCGACCCGAACTGGGTCGCACCGTTACGCATGGAAGCAAGCGAACTGATTGATCCGGCAAAGAACCCGTTCTTCGGCCATGCCGACGTCCAGCTATTCCTGGCCCGCCGCGGAAGTGAGGTTGTCGGACGAATCTCGGCCCATATCGATCACCTCGCCACTGCGATGGATCCGGCCCAGGGCATGGGTCCGGGCACGGGCAACTGGGGTCTCCTGGAGGCAGAGGACGATGCGGTGGCCACCGCGCTTATCCACCGGGCGGAGCAATGGCTGCGGGACAAGGGGATGAACCGGGTTCTCGCCCCGCTCTCCATGTCGATCTGGGAGGAGCCCGGCCAACTGGTCCGGGGGTTTGACCATCCGCCAACGGTGATGATGGGACACCAGCCGGAGCGCTACAAGCATTACATCGAGGCCAACGGCTATGCCTTTGCCAAGGCTCTCAAGACCTACGATCTCGATATCACCAAGGAATTTCCACCACTGATCCAGCGGATCGTGCAATCGGGCTTGCGCAATTCCAAGATCCGCATCCGCAACGTCGACAAGCGCAAGTTTGATCAGGAAGCGGCTCTGATCCTGCACATCCTGAACGATGCCTGGTCAGACAATTGGGGCTTTGTGCCGTTTACGGATCGCGAAATTGCCTATGCCGGCAAGAAGTTCAAACCGATCGTCCGCGAAGACCTGATCATGGTCGCAGAATACGAGGGTGAGCCGGTTGCATTCATGATGACCCTGCCTGACCTCAACGAAGTGCTGAAGCCGATGAACGGCAACCTGTTCCCGTTCAACTGGGCGAAGCTGCTGATGTGGCTGCGCAAGCCCCGCACGCGGACCATGCGCGTGCCGCTGATGGGGGTGGTCAAACAGCACCAGTCCAGCCGCCTTGCCAGCCAGCTGGCCTTCATGATGATCGAGGCCATCCGCCAGAATGCCCTGCGCGAATACGGCGCAACCCGCGGTGAGATTGGCTGGGTGCTGGATGACAACCAAGGCATGAACGCAATTGCCGACGCCATCCAAAGCACCGTCAACAAGGAATACTGGATCTATCAGAAAGCGCTCTAAGCCGCTTCAGCACTATCCTCATGGCCCTGGTCAACGGCCGTCGTCACGGCTACGTCCATCGTCACATTGCCAAGGGTACGCATGATATCCGGCAGCATTTCAACGGCCACCAGCAGGGCCAGCGGCGCTATTGGCACGCCCATGGCGCTGGCGATCGGGCCAACCGAAATAACGAAGCTGATCGTGCCGGGCAATGATACCGAGCTGAGTGAAACCAGGAACGCCACGAATATCCCGGCCATCAATGCCGCCGCTGACAGCGGCGTTCCGGTCAAATATGCCGCATAGATCGCCACGCCCATGTTCATTGCGGGACTGGTCGCCCGAAAGATCGCCACGGCCATAGGCAGAACAAAGTCGGCCGTCGCCTCGCGCACGCCCAGCTTGCGCGTAGCCGCCAGCATGGCCGGCAGGCTAGCCAGCGAAGACTGGGTGGAAATTGCCACGGCATTGACCGGCACCATCGCCCGCGCAAATTCTCCAAGCTTGCGCCCGCCGAGTGTCGCCGCGAGCACATAGCCGGCCAGCATCACCACGAACCCAGCAGCCGCGACGATCACGATGTAATGCGCCAGGGCACCGATGGCGTCCGCTCCGGTCTTCGCCCCGAGCGACACGGCAAGGCCGAACACGCCCAGCGGCGCCAGCATCAGAACCCAGCCGACAATGACCATCATCGCCCCGGCCAGACCTTCGAAAAAAGTCATTACCGCCTGCCGCTGCACCTGCCCGAGCCGGGTCAGCGCCAAGGCAAACAGCGACGCAAAGACCACCACCGGCAACATGGCCCCATCCGCTGCGGCAGCGAAAATATTCTCGGGCATCATGGCATTGAGAATATCCGCGATGCCCGGCACCTTGCCCGGATCGCCCGCTTCGCCGCTCAACGCCGCAACCGCCTTTTGCGGTACCGGGAACAGTTGCAGCAGCGCAGGGACCAGCAGGGCGGACATGGTCCCTGCCGCCAGCAGAACCATGACGAACAGGCCGACGGCACGTCGCGCCAGATGCCCGCCGCCTGCAGCTGCCAGGGTTTGGGAGATCCCCGTCACCACCAACCCGATCACGAGCGGCAGGATAGTGAGTTGCAAGGCGCGGAGCCACAGGCTGCCCATCGGCTCTGCCACGGCGACCAGCGATTCCAGCGCCGCGCTGCCTTTCAGCATAACCGCGATGCCGAAGCCGGATACCAATGCCAGAAAGGTCAACAAGGCGGGAACCCTGATCTCCGGGAACCCGGATGCGGCCTTGGCTTCTGTCATGTGTACTCCTGACCCCTGTTTGAATTCGTGACTTTAGCGCGCCAAGGCGACATAGCAATTTTTCAAACTTCTGCATGATACGGGATAGGCATGGGACGCAACTATTTCGGCACAGACGGGATCCGCGGGCTGACCAACGCCGGCGTGATGACCGCAGCCACGGCTATGAAAGTCGGCCAGGCGGCCGGAACACGGTTTCTGCGCGGCAAGCATCGCCACCGCGTGGTGATCGGCAAGGATACCCGGCTATCGGGCTACATGCTTGAAAATGCGCTGGTCGCAGGGTTTACCAGCGTCGGTATGGATGTCGTGCTCACCGGGCCGCTGCCCACCCCGGCGATCGCGATGCTGACCCGCGAGCTGCGCGCGGACGTTGGCGTGATGATCTCTGCCAGTCACAATCCCTATGAGGATAACGGCATCAAGCTGTTCGGGCCCGATGGATTCAAGCTGTCCGACGACGACGAACTGGCGATCGAAGCCTTGCTGGCCGATAACCTCGCGCTGGCCCCGGCACGTGATATCGGTCGTGCCCGCCGGATCGAAGATGCCGGCGGGCGATATATTCACGCCGTCAAAGGGTCATTGCCCGATGCAGTCCGGCTCGACGGGCTCAAGATCGTGATCGATTGCGCCAACGGGGCCGCCTATCAGGTCGCCCCTTCCGCGATGTGGGAACTTGGCGCAGAAATCATTGCGGTTGGCGTCCAGCCCAACGGCGTCAACATCAACCACAAATGCGGCTCGACTCACCTTGCCCTGATCAAGGAAACCGTCGTGGCCAGCGGCGCCGATATCGGCATCGCGCTGGATGGTGACGCCGATCGGCTGATCGTGGTCGATGAGAAAGGCCAGACTGTCGATGGCGATCAGATCATGGCATTGATTGGCACCCAGCTGGCCGCGCGCGGAGCACTGCGCGGTGGCGGAGTTGTGGCGACCGTGATGTCCAACCTTGGCCTGGAGCGGTTCCTGGCCAGCCAGGGCCTCGCCCTGGAGCGGACGAAGGTGGGCGACCGGCATGTGCTGGAGCGGATGAAGGCGGCCGGCTTCAATGTTGGCGGGGAACAGTCTGGCCATATGATCATGCTGGATCATGGCACGACCGGCGATGGCACCGTGGCCGCTCTGCAGGTTTTGGCGGCGCTGGTGCAATCCGGCAAACGGGCGAGCGAACTGCTCCACTTGTTCGATCCGGTTCCGCAATTGCTCAAGAACGTGCGGTTTTCAGGCGGGAAACCGCTTGAACATGATAGCGTCAAGACCGTGATCGCAGCGGCTGAGGCCGCGCTCGCAGGAAAAGGCCGGCTGGTGATCCGTCCGTCCGGAACCGAGCCGGTGATCCGGGTAATGGCAGAAGGGGACGACGGGCAGCAGGTCGAGCAGGTGGTCGATGCGATCTGCGCCGCGGTGAAGGAGGCGGCCGATGCTTGAAATGCGTCCCGATTGCGAGAAATGCGGCGTTGATCTTCCCGCTGATCTGCCGGGGGCCTTCATCTGCAGTTTTGAATGCACCTTCTGCACCGAATGTGCCGACACGCTGGACGAGCGATGCCCCAACTGCGGCGGGGAATTGATGGACCGGCCGACCCGCGCCCGCGCCCTGCACGGCAAGCATCCGCCGTCGACGGTGCGAAAGTTCAAAGGCTGATGGTGCCACCGCGCATTCTCTCGATCGCGGGGTCTGACAGTTCGGGCGGCGCCGGAATCCAGGCCGATATCAAGACGATAACCGTGCTGGGCGGCTATGCGATGACCGCGATCACCGCAATCACCGCGCAGAACACGCTGGGGGTAGCCACGGCGCTGGTGCTTTCGCCCGATCTGATCGCCGCCCAGATCGATGCCTGCATCAACGACATCGGGATCGATGCCGTCAAGATCGGCATGCTGGGCTCGCCCGAGATCGCCGGGATCGTGGCCGACCGGGTGGCGGCGATGGGCGTGCCGGTGGTGGTCGATCCGGTGATGATCGCCACCAGCGGTGCCGCGCTGGCCGATGCCGCAACCATCGCCGCCTTCGAACGGCTGATGCAGCTGGCGACGGTCACCACGCCCAACGTGGCGGAACTCGACGCGCTCGGCGGCCACACCGGCATGTTGGCGCGCCATGTGGCCTACCTGGCCAAAGGCGGCGACGCCGATGGCGAACGCGTTGAGGACGTCCTGTGTCTGCCCGGCCAGCCGCCCCACATCATGGCCGGGACGCGTATCCATACCCGGCACACCCACGGCACGGGCTGCACCTTGTCGAGCGCCATAGCGACTTACCTGGGGCTTGGTTTTGAACTTGCCGAAGCGGTGGACCGTGCCCGGCTGTACGTCCGCTCTGCACTGCGTGCCGCGCCTGGTTTCGGCCAGGGCAACGGCCCGCTTGGCCACGCCGCGGCGCGGGGCTGATGCAGGGCCAGCCGCCCCAAGCCAGCATGCAACTGCTGAATTCAGACCGAACCAGACCGGACCAGTAACCGGGCAGACGTCAGACTAAACGGGCAAGACCGCGGCAAAATGCCACCAGATCCGCCACATCGTTTTACGGTCGGGTTCGACCACCACCCCTTCGCGCCCGGACGCGGGGAGAGCGATCAATCCAGTGCGTAGAATTCGCGAATGATGGCCCAGGCCTCGTCCGCCGATTCAACCCAGTGGAACAGTTTGAGATCGTCCGGATTGATTACGCCTTCTTCGGCCAAAGCCTCGAAATTGACGACCCGGGTCCAGAACTCCCGCCCGAACAGCAGAATCGGAATCGGCTTCATCTTGCCGGTCTGGATCAGCGTCAGCAGTTCGAAAAATTCGTCGAAGGTGCCGAACCCGCCGGGGAAGACCGCCACCGCCTTGGCCCGCAGCAGAAAGTGCATCTTGCGCAGCGCAAAGTAGTGGAACTGGAAAGCCAGCCGCGGCGTGACATAAGTGTTGGGCGCCTGTTCATGCGGCAAGACAATGTTCAGGCCAATGGTTTCGGCCCCAGCCTCGATCGCGCCGCGATTGGCAGCTTCCATGATCGAAGGTCCGCCGCCAGAGCACACGACGAACTGGCGCATGCCTTGCTCGACAATGCCGCAACTGCTGGCGATCGTGGCGAGTTCGCGCGCCACATCATAATAGTGCGCCTTGGCGGCCAGACTTTCAGCCACGGCCTTCTTTTCCGGCGGCGCATTGGCGACCAGTTCGGCCGCCGCTTCGGGAGAGGGGATGCGGGCGGAACCATAGACCACCAGGGTCGATCCGATATTGGCTTCTTCCAGCAACATCTCGCACTTCAGCAATTCCAGCTGAAAGCGAACCGGGCGCAGTTCCTCGCGCACCATGAAATCGGCGTCGCGGAAGGCCAGCTTGTAAGCCGGGCTGCGGGTCTGCGGAGTGGAGTGATCCTGCGATTCCACAAAACCGGCTTCCTGCTCGGCCTTGTAGAAGCGGCGACGATGGAGCCGCTTTTCCTTTTCTTCTTCAGTCATTGATGCCTTGTTGCCGCTCTGGCGGCTGCTGTCAAAGGGGAACGGGTGTCCCGCGGAAAGTCGGTTTAGCGCACGTCTGCTTCGGTTTCTTTAACGGGCGGCGCGCCCTCGGTAGCCAACGCCTGCTCGATCGCTGCTGCCCTGGCGTCGATCCGCTGCTGCGCATGGTCAAAACGCCGGTCGAAATCCTGTTCGCGCTGGCAGGCTCCCAGGCACAGCATCGCAGCGGTAGCAATCCACCGCATTTCAGTACCGCTTGCGGTAGCGGACACTGAAGCTGGTGATCCCGGCACCGCCCGCCTGGCTGAGAATCGACAGCGTCGGGGTCAGGCTGACTTCGATCTGGGTGGCGGTAAAGCCGCGCGCATCGGTAACGACTTCAAGGAAGATGTCATTGGTAATGTAGCGGCCAGCCGCGATCGCCGTTCCGCGCCCGGTCTTTTCATCGGCCGAGAGGATCCTGAGCCGTGAAATTCCGGTCGCCGCACGCAATTTGCCGAGCGGGTTGAGGCCGCCGCCGGTGGCACGCAGTGAATTGAGCGAGGCGGCGAGCTGCAGTGCCTGCAAAGGCGAAAGCTGCCCCACCGAGTTTCCGAACAGAATCCGGGACAAGACTTCATCCTGCGGCAGCTGCGGGGTGGAGGTGAAAGTAATCTGCGGATTGAAAGCATTCCCGCTGGCCGCCACCCGCACTTCGATATCGTCGATCTCCTCAACCGCGCTGAGCACGATCTGCGAATCGCTGAACCCTGCCCCGGTGAACAGCAGGCGCCCCTCCTGCAGCTTGAACTGCCTTCCCGCGAAGCCGATTTCCCCCCGCACCAGTTCGATGTCACCCGACACCAATGGCACGGTATTGGTCCCCCCAACCCGCAAATCGGCGCTCCACTCGCTATCCAGCCCCATACCTGTCACAAACAGGCGGTTAGGCGCGCTTACCCGCAGATCAAGCCGCAATCCGTCGAGCAGGCCGGACTGCGCCATGGCCGGCTCGTTCCCGGTGATACGCAAACGCCCGCGCGGCGGTTTGAACCGCACGCCGCTCAATTCTGGCACGTCCGACGCGCTTTGCCGGACCAGCTCGTAATGGGTTTCCGGCAGCAACAGGGTGCCAGACAGCAGCGCATTCTCACCCGAACGCTTCTGCAGCCGCACTTGCCCGGTGGCTTGCGACGATATGGTATCGCTCTGCGCCAGCTGGGCATTGTCCAGATCGAACACCATATCCAGCGGATAGCCATTGGCCTGCGACAGACTGACCGTTCCGGTTCCGGAAATTCGACCGGGACCGGCCTGGGCGCTGAACTGCTCAACCTGCAGCGCATCTCCCACGAACCGGCCGTTAACCGCCATCTTGGTCAGCCGGGTTCCATAGGTCGCGTTTTCATAGACAAGCCCTTCGCTGCGCACCACGCCGGTCAGCTGCGGTTGCCGCAGGCGCCCTGTGAAATCGGCCCCGATCGCGATCGAACCAGACAGTTCCTGATCGGGTTGCCCAACGAATGACCACAGCGTTTCTGCCGGACCATTGTAGCGTATGCCCCCGCCCAGCGGCGCCGCCATGACCCGGGTCACCCAGCTTCCCGCGCCAGGCTCAAGCGGTTTGAGTACCGCGTTGAGCCGGCCGATCACCGTCCCGCGGTGGCGGATCACTGCGCGTCCTTCGCCGCCATCCGCCAGCAGCTGACCAACGAAATTCACGTCTACCGGCACACTTACCGCCGCGGCGGTCGTCCGTGAAAAATCCGTGATCGAGAGACGCGCGTCGGCCCGGGGAAATGCGGTGGGGCTGGACTGTTCAAAATCCAGGCTTCCGGTCGCCTTGCCGCCCAGACCGTACCCCGGCACGAAGGCATTGATCAGCGCCAGGTCCATCCGATCAAGCCGGCTTTCCAGCCTGATGCCCCTTCCATATCGGCCCGCCAGCCGCATGCTGCCATCGCCGAAGTCAACCCGGGTAGGAAGCAGCTCGTATCCGGTTTTGCCGGGAATCACGCGGGCGGGAGATGCGGTGCGGAACGCAATCCCGCGTACCCGCCCATCCAGCGCCGCACGCCACAAGCCTGGCGTCAATTCGACATTTCCGGCCAAGCGGAAGGGCACGCTGCTAACGCCCTCGGTCAGGAACCGGATCTGCCCGTTGCCATCGCGATAGTTGATCTGGCTACGCGCCGCAGCAATTTCAAACCCGCGATAGCGCGACCTGGCCAGCTGCACATCGGCCTCGATCAAGGGCTTGGCATAAAATACCAGCCGCGCGTCCACGGTGCCGTTGCCAATCGCAACATTGGCCGGTCCGGGCAGAACGGTATCGGTTGCCTGGGCATGGATCAGTGCTTCCTGATACCGTCCCGCCGCGGTCAACCGGATTAGCCCGACGAGGCCGTTGCCCTGGGCGTCAAGCTGGCCAACGAACGGTCCGGCCCCGGTCTGCACCAAGCGCCCGGCAAAGCCGATCCCGCCCAGGTCGCCGCGATGAACATCAATGGTCAGCGCGCGCCCCTGCCGCACCGTAGCATCGGTGCTGAGCGGACCGTAATCGGTCAGTCCCGTCGCCTTGACGCGATATGTCCCCTGCCCGCCGGTGACCTCAGCCCGAACATTGGCCAGTCCCACGCCCATGCCCGGCTGGCGCGCCAGCACCACGGCGCGTGGCCGGGCCAGCGTACCCGTTACGGCGACGGCAAGCGGGCCGTAGCGGGTGGAACGTCCGGTTGCATTGAGCGTCAGCGCCCCGCCCGCGACATAGCTGCCGCTGCCCCCGTCAATCTGCAATTGCGGCGCCGACACCCGCAACTGCGAAAAACGGATCATGCCATCCGGGCCATAGGCGATCCGGCTTGAGCCGCTGGCGTTTCCGCCCAGGAAATCCCGCACCCCGGCGCTGTCGAAGCGGCTGGAGCGTCCGCGTACCGTGCCGACCAAGGTCAGGCCGTTCCCGCTGCGCTTGATATCCGCTGTGGTCTGAACCGCGAAAGTTCCGACGCTTTCGACCCGGTAGTTGTTGATCCGGCCTTCCAGTCCCCCGGTGTAGAGTCCCCGGCTGACATCGGCGAGAATGATCGCCTTGGCGTCGATCCGGTCCGACCGGATCCGCAAGTTGTCGGAGAGGATCCGGGGGCCATCGACAGCGATATCGCCGGCTATCGCCACCCGGGTAAGGGTGCCACCAACCACGCTGTCCATCCCCCGCACCCGTTCGATCCGCCCGGTCAGCGGCAGGGTGATCGGTCCGGACCGAATCTGCGTCTTGCCGCGCAGGTCGATGCCTTCCAGCACGATTTCGCCCGCAGCAAGGGCGCCGGCAGACAATTGATACTGCACCGCCGGGCGAGCCAGCGCGCCGTTGAGCAGCAGCTGCGCCCGCAGCGACCGTCCCGACAGATTCGGCGCCAGTGCCGCCGGACGCAGCAACAGGGCATCAAGCTTGAAGCCATCAAACCGGTTATCGGCAAGGTCAATCACCCCGGCGGGCGTCAGCACGATCGCGTCAGAGCGCAGCGATCCGCTCAACGCCGCCCGGCGCTGCGCCAGCTTGGCAGTAAGATCGAGCTGGGTGGTCGCACCCAGCAGCGCGGCTGGCACCCCGCCGCCCAGCAAACGGCCAAGTTCTGCCGGGCCGGTGGCCGTAAACGTCCCGTCGCGGGCGCCCAGCCGCAACCGGGCAAGCGGTCGCCCGGCCATGTCAGCCACGGCCGAGCCATCCCACCGGGTCCAGTCGCCTGCTCCGGTAACCGCCAGCGACAGAGCCTGATCAAGGCCTGCCAGCGCGGCGATCACCCCGCTTTTGGGTGCATCCAGTTTGAGCCGCAGCGAAAGCCGGTTCGCCTCCGGCACGGCATCCAGCACCAGATCGACCCGGTCGCCCGCTCCGCCGCCGGCCACGGCCAGCGTGGTGGCCTGGGCCGTCACTTGCGCGCGCTGATCCGCAATCCGCGCTGTTCCCGCCAGCCTCAGGTCACGGCGTTCGCCCGATACCGGCGGCATGGCCGTAAACCGGTCGATTGTGATATCCAGGTCTGGCAGCAGCGGACCTTTGGTAGTGCTAGGCTGAAGCTGCGGAACCCGCTCCAGCACCACCGCGGCAGCCACGGCGCTGCGCAGGTCAATCTTGCCGCGCAGATAGGCCAGTGGCCGCCAATCGAGCGCAATCCTCGGAGCGGTCAGGAACCGCCCCCTGGCGTCATAAACCGCAACATCGACCAGTTCGGCCTTGCTCCACAATGATCCGTCGATCCGTCCGATCTGAACGCGCAGGCCGTTTTCCAGCGTCGTTGCGGACAACTGCCGCGCCACATAGCTGCGGCCCGGCCCCGAGTTGATTGCTGCCAGGGCCAGCAGGATCGCCAGGCCAACCACGAGCAATCCACCCAAGACCCAGCGCAGCCCCCGCCTGAGCTGGCCGCCGGGATGGACGGAAGGCTTGGATGCCTCCGCGGACGGGGGGCTATCCTCCATCAGAATGCCTGGCCGATCGACACATAAACGTTGATCAGGCTTTCCCCGTCCTTGCGCCGCAACGGCGTCGCAATGTCGAGCCGCATCGGCCCGAAGTTGGTATAGAACCGCGCGCCCAGGCCCACCCCGACCCTGAGGTCGGCAAAGCTTGGCGTCGGACTGGCGTAGGACTGGCCGACGTCGGCAAAGGCGACCACGCCATAATCGCCGAAGCGGTAACGCAGTTCGAATGCGGCCTCGTTCAGGCTGCGTGCGCCGATCGGATCCCCGGCGGGATCGCGGGGCCCCAGCGCCTGATAGGCAAACCCGCGCACCGATCCGCCGCCGCCGGCATACAATCGGCGTGACGGCGCCAGATCGTCCAGCGCCACGCCCTGGATCGTGGCGACTTTGAGCCGCCCGGCCAGTACCAGGTTGTCGGTCACCCCGTAATAGGCGGACCCATCGAGCCGGACACGGATATACGGCGAAAACGCCCCGTTCAGCGATCCTTCCGGCTCGACCAGCGCGGTCAGGCGGAAACCCTCGGTCGGCTCCAGCAGGCTATCGGTGGTATCCAGTCCCAGCTGGCCGTTCAGCCCGGCAACGGCGTAGGTCCGGCGCACCCTGCGTCCCGCCGCAAAGTCGTAAACGCTCTCATTGGTTCCCAGCACTTGCCCGCCATAGGCATAGGTCAGCCGTTTTTGCCAAAGGGGTGTGGAATCGTAACTGACCCGCGCCGACAGCCGCCCGGTGTAGGCCGAGTAGGCGTCGTAACTCGCATGTTGCAGCTCCGCCGCCAGTTCGAACGTGCGGTCGCGCTTGCCGGCGTTGGAGCGGCGGAACACCACGCCAGCCCCTTGTTCCTGCGTGCCGACCACGCCGCCAACGATCAGCGCGCCTTCGGGCGGGAACAGGTTGCGATGCGTCCAGCTCGCCTCCGCCCGGAACCCCTGGCCGGTGCTGTAGCCAGCGGTGCCGGCGATGACCCGCGGCGGTCCGGCCTCCTGCGTCACGACCAGATCGACAACCTCGGTGCCGTCCGGCCCGGCGCGCCCGGTTCGCCGCGGCTCGATCCCGATCCCCTTGAACAGCCCGGTCGCGATCAGCGCCTGGCGCAGGTCATCAACCTTGCGGCTGTCATAGACCTCGCCGGGCTTGAACCGCGCCAGCACCGCTACGTGATCCGGCCCGAATGCCGCCGTCCCCGCGCTGATGATCGCGCCATGGCTGCCGCGCGGCCCGATCTCCACCGGCAAGGTGTAGTCGGCCCCGCCGTTGTCCGGATCGAGCACGATTTCGCGCTGGCGGACTTCGGCGAAGGGGTAGCCGTTCTCAGGCAGCGCCAGCGCAATCCGCGCCTCCGCCGCCAGCACCTGCGCCGCAATCACCGGCTCACCGGGCCTCAGCAGCAGATTGTCGCGCACCAGCCCGGCAGGAACAGTCGGTGCGGCGTCAACCTTGACCGATGCAAAGGTGAACCGCTTTCCCGGGACGACGTCAAAAGTCACCACCAGGGTCGCATCGGCCGATCCAGCGCGCTCGATCCGCGAGTTGACCTGGGCATCGTACCAGCCCGCCGCGGCCAGCAATTTCTTGAGCAGCAGCACGTCCTCTGCGGCCCGGCTTGAAATCTGTGCGGCGTTGGCCGCCTTGCCTTTACCGCGGCGCAGTGCGGACAGGGTGTCGAACCCGCCGGACAGCCCGGCCTCATCCAGCCCAGCCTGGCTCAGGCCATTGACTGTAAACTCGTACCGCAGCGGGCCAGGCCGCGTGGTGCTCTCCGCTTCGACCCAGGTGGTCGGCTCGACCCTGAACGATTCAAGCGGGGGCAGCGGC
This sequence comes from Sphingomonadales bacterium, assembly GCA_017302775.1. The sequence continues at coordinate 4,411 of JAFLDC010000008.1, read as the reverse complement.
TTGGTCAGTTCGGCATCGCGAATAGCAGCCTCGCCCACCGCTGTGCCGGGCTGGTCATCATTGGATACCCGGTCACGCGGCATAGCCGATCGATCCGTGGATGCTCCGGGCTGCGCCCTGTCCGGGCCGAGGCGCCGTTCGAAAGCGTCGATCGATTCAAGCGGGCTGGCCAGCGCTGCGTCATCGTCGGCGCTGAGCGCGGGTATGGCTGCTTCGAACTCCGCGTCGGGAACAATCGCCTCGGTCGACGGCGGATTGGCCTGGGCGCTGGCCGAGGCAGGCCAGCCGATGGCTGCGGCCAGTGCGCCGATTGTCACGCAAGACAGCGGTCTTCCAGCTAGCCCCGTCAATCGAACCACGGCATTCATCCCCGCTAGGTGTACCGGAAATCCCTGTATGGTCACGTTGTTTTGCGAACGAGCGACGCCGCCGGACGGCCGGACGTTGGAACAACGCGCCGGAGCCGCTGGAGTTCCCTGCCGATGATCGCGGTGCAAATGGGAAGGATGGTGGATGCCCGACAAGGATTCGAACCTTGATTGACGGAGTCAGAGTCCGCTCTCTTACCATTAGAGGATCGGGCAATAGGCGGCTGCCTCTAGTCGCGCCGTTCGCTGGCGTCAAGCCGGGGGATGGCCCGGCGCTTGCCCCCCTCGTCACATCCGTCTAGCATCGCGCTCAGGTATGCGGCCCGCTGGCCGTGAAAAATGATAAGATGAGTAACTGACATGGCGGACTATACTCCGCCGCCAGGTAAAAGTGCGGGGTGGAACGCCCCGGATCCGCCGGATCAGCCCCGCGTCAAGCAGGCTGCCGACTGCTCCGCCGCTTCCCCCTTCGACCACCCTGGCGGCCCGGGCCAACCCGAACCGGCACAGTGGCAGGTCCGCCCGGTTGCGCGCAATGCGCCGTTCCATCGTCAGGCCTTTGCGGCAATCGATCTGGGTACCAACAACTGCCGACTGCTGATCGCCCGTCCCGCGGGCGCCAACTTCGTGGTGGTCGATGCCTTTAGCCGCGTTGTGCGGTTGGGCGAGGGACTGGCCCAGACCGGAAGGCTGAGCGACGCAGCGATGGACCGGGCGCTGGGCGCCCTGCAGATTTGCGCCGACAAACTGCGGCGGCGGCAGGTCCACCTGGCCCGCTCGGTTGCGACGGAAGCCTGCCGCCGGGCGGAAAACGGCACGGAATTCATTGCCCGGGTCCGCGAAAAGACCGGTATCCTGCTGGATATCATCTCCGCCGAGGAGGAAGCGCGGCTGGCGGTCATGGGGTGCCATGTCCTGCTGGAAGCGGGCGAAGGCCCGGCGATGATTTTTGATATCGGTGGCGGTTCAACCGAACTGGTCCTGGTCGAAAACTCACCGGGCTCACCCCCCGTCATTCATGACTGGCAAAGCGTGCCGTGGGGAGTCGTCTCGCTTACCGAAAGCTGCAGCGCTGAACCCGCCGACGCGGCCGGGCGTGCCGCCCGCTATGCTGAAATGCGCGGGCACGTGTCCGCCAGTCTTGCGCCTTTCGCCGCGCGGGTCAGTGAATGGCTACGCCGACAACCGGGCGGCAAGCCGCTGCGATTGCTGGGCACCAGCGGCACGGTCACTACCCTGGCCAGCCTGCATCTTGAGCTTCCCCAATACGATCGCCGTGCGGTCGACGGCCTGATCGTGCTGAGCGATTCGATGCGCGCCTTGTGTCAGGGGCTGGCCCGGATGACACCGGCAGAACGCCGGGCACAGCCTTGCATCGGGCGGGAGCGGTCCGATCTGGTCGTCTCGGGATGCGCGATCCTGGAATCGATATTCGATCTGTGGCCGGCAGATCGCCTGGGCGTTGCGGACCGCGGCATCCGCGAGGGAATCCTGCGCAGCCTGATGGCGGCGGGGGATGCCGGAGAACGCGCCCGGGCCGCCCTGCGACGCGGCAAGCGAGGCACGGCATGAGCCGATCGGGCAAAGACCCGCATGAGCGGCTGCGCACCGCACGCAAGCGCAGCACCAGCTCTGCCCGCTGGCTGACGCGCCAGCTCAACGATCCCTATGTCAAACAGGCCAAAGCCGAAGGCTGGCGCAGCCGCGCGGCATTCAAGCTGATCGAGCTGGATGAGAAGTTCAGCCTGATCAAGGGTGCCCGGCGGGTGGTCGATCTGGGGATCGCGCCGGGCGGGTGGAGCCAGGTGGTGCGCAAGCGCAACCCCAGGGCGGCGATCGTGGGGATCGATCTGCTGCCGACCGATCCGATCGAAGGGGTGACGATCTTCCAGATGGACTTCATGGCCGACGAGGCCCCGGCAGCGTTGACCGAAGCGCTCGACGGGCGGCCCGATCTCGTCATTTCCGATATGGCCGCCAACACCGTCGGCCACAAGCAGACCGATCATTTGCGAACGATGGGACTGGTGGAAACCGCCGCGCATTTCGCGATCGAAAATCTTGCGCCCGGCGGGGCCTTCATCGCAAAGGTTCTGGCCGGTGGGACCGACACCGACCTGCTGACCCTGCTCAAGCAGCATTTCACCAGCGTGAAGCACGCCAAACCCCCGGCCAGCCGCAAGGATTCCTCGGAATGGTACGTGATCGCGCAGGGCTTTAAGGGGTAGTCGCGCGCAAGCAATTTCCCGCCAAAGCCACGATAGCTGTTCATGGTTGGCGCCCCCAGCGGCCGGGCCGGATACGACAACATTGCAGTCGTTCCGGCAGGCTACGCACAGCTCAAAAAGCGGACGTTTACGAAATTGGCAAATGCAGGAACGAAAGTGTCCGCGAGAATGCGGCGAACGGAAGCATTTTCGTCGCGATCATCCTTGTTGCAGCGATTCGGCAAACATCATCGCATTTCCATCGAGATCATAAAAAGTGAGCAGCTTCACCATATCGGGCACATGCTGAATATCGCCATCCTGCTTCACCCCATGCGCGTCGAGATGCGCTTTGGCGGCCTCGATATCGGCGACGGTCCATACATTGGTCGCGCCGCCACCCTGCGATACCGCCTCATTCTGGCTGAGCCCGACATGCACGCCCGGCATATGCGTGGTCATCTCGCACCAGCCAATTTCATCGGCGCGGTAGAGCAGCTGAAAGCCCATCACCTGCTCATACCAGGCAATTGACCGGTCCATATCGATCACGCCCATCGAAGCGGTTACCTCCTGCACAAAATCAACCGACATCCTGCTTTCTCCCTTGCCACGTCAGTCATGAAAGTATAGTAGCTTGTAAATCATGTCAACGGACAATCCGGCGCTGTTGGGGCAGTTGGGGCGGCATCGCTGGACGGTGCCGTTGATCGCTGCATTGGCGGAGCGAAAGGGAGCGCGCTTTGTCGAGCTCCTGGCGCTGCTCTCCACCAACCGCGAAAGCCTGACGCGCACTTTGGACGGGGTGGCGCAAAATGGCTGGGTGATGCGCAATCCCGGCCATGGCCATCCACTGCGACCAGAATATATTTTGACCGAGGCGGGCTGGGCTATCGCGCCGCTGTGCACGGGTATCGAGGATGTCCGCAAAGCTGTCGGTCTCGCCCCGGCTTCGCTTTCGCGCTGGAGCCTGCCGGTCATCCGCTGCATCGATCAAGGCACTCACCGCTTTGCCGGCATCGAGCGGGGCATCTCGGACAGCAACCCCCGCGCACTCACGCAAAGCCTGAAATCGCTTGTTGGGCAGCAGCTGGTGACGCGTACCATTTTGGACGACTATCCACCAGCGCCCGAATACTGGCTGTCGCAAAGCGGCTCGAAAATGGCCGCCGTTTTAGCGGGAGCATAGGGAGCGGCAGATAAGGCTATTCTTCTTTCAAGAGCTGCCTGTCAGCAATCCCTCACATTTCGGCCGTTACAAGGCTGACACATTGCTCCCGATAGCGCTCGTTCGTTCACGTTTGGAATTTGTCGACGCAGCCTTCCGGCCATGCAAAAAGGGCGGAGCCTTGCGGCCCCGCCCTGCATTTCTGCGGGAAATCGGCCTTACTTGACCGACTTCAGGTAGGCGATGATGTTGGCGCGTTCCTGGGCGTCGGTGATGCCTGCGAAGGTCATCTTGGTGCCCGGCGCGAACTTCGCCGGATCGGTCAGCCAGGCATCCAGGGTGGCATCATCCCAGGAGCCGCCCTTGCCCTTGAGCGCATCGGAATAGGCGTAAGCCGCGCTGTGCTTGCCCACGCCTGAACCGGCAATGCCCACCAGATTGGGCCCGATGCCGTTGGCACCGCCGGGCGCGATCGTGTGGCAGGCAGCGCACTTGGCAAAGCTCTTTTGCCCCTTCGCCGCATCGCCAACCACGGCGGCTGCTTCTGGCGCGGCGGCACCAGCGGCGGGCGCGGCCGGCACCGCGGGCAGCGGCAGGTTGGAGCCCTTGGAATTCAGGAAAACCATGAGGTTGGCGCGTTCCTGCGGATCGGGCAGACCGGCGAAGGT
>JAFLDC010000079.1 GCA_017302775.1 Sphingomonadales bacterium | reverse complement strand
ACGCCCGCAGGCCTGTGGTTCCAAAAGCGTAAGCTGCGCCTGCGAAGAACAACCTGGCTTGACTGCAAAGATCGGGCATAATTCAGAATCTCTGGATCGATAGTCCGGTTATTCTGACGAGTTCCTATTCAATAGGAGTGCTTGTCAATATTAAATTTTACTATGAGGTAAAATCACATACTAAATGTAAAATATTCCGAGATGAGTTGGTGCCTTACTTGTGCATAGATGAATTAGTATATAGAACTTTTCGTATCCGTTGCGAAGTTAATAACCGCCTGATGTTTGGAGTTGACCAATGAACGTGCCAGTTAGGGATGGGGCAGATTTGTCAGATGACATTTCGCGCCGCGTCATTGGATACATAGAGGCAAATTCTTCAATTGTGATAAATCAAGGGGATGGCCTGGATGTAAATCTGGATAAATATGGGATGGATTCGCTGCAATTGATACAGTTGGTTCTGTGGATAGAGGGAGAAGTGGGTAAGCCTGTTGATATCGACGGTCTGTTTATGTCAGACGAATTTTCGATCAGGTCAATTTCTCAATACATAGAACGCAATACGTAATTTTGATATTGTATAGTATATTCAATATTCAGCAGGTATATATAGGGCGGTGATATGATGTCTGCCGATTTTCAGACACTGGACGGGTTCATCAGATATTGGGCCAATGAGACACCCGATGCGATCGCCATTCGCAGCGAGCGTAATGGTGAGTGCATTACATACCGCGATCTCGATTTATTGATCGATCATCTTTGCCGCCGCTACGAAGACAGGATTGGTGCCGGGGCGATCTGCACGCTGCTGATGGACGACACCATCGTATGTCACGCCTTTCTGCACGTCATATTCAGGCTGGGCGCGGTGGTTATGCCATTGGATTCCGAACTCGGCGGGTTTCTCATCGACAACATGATCCGCCACGCGCAGCCTGAACTGATCCTGCTTGCGCAGGATAATAAGAACGTGGCTGGTTTTACCGCGGTTGCGGACCCCCGCGTTGAAATTTTCGATAGTCGGTTGGCAGCATTGGCCGACCTGCCCGTCGGTGCTGACATTTTTGCAACCCGTGCGGATATTGATGGCTTGGCAATGGTTGCCTACACTTCTGGCACCACCTCCGACGCGCGCGGTGTATTGTTGACGCATCGTAATCTGATCGCCGCCTATCGCAGCGGTACCGAAAACATGATCCGGCCGACCGTGGTTGGGTGTGTATTCCGGATTGCGAGCCTGGGCACGATCGGAATTCATTTCTTCTTTGCGCAGTATTCGGGCGCAACCACAGTTCTTCTGCCGCGGCTTGAACTGCGGACGCTGAGCACGTTCTGGGAACGGCACCACGCCGCTCAGGTTGACTTTGTCTATATCGTACCCAGCCTTGTGAAACTGCTCAATCACTATGGACCGCAGCCGCCCGCTCCTCCACGCGGGATTGTGGTCAGCGCGGGATCGTTCCTGCCGCCGCCCCAGCAAGAGCAGTTTCAGGACAAGTTTGGCGCCTGCATGCTCAATATCTATGGACTGACGGAATCTTCGTTCGCGGTCTTTTTTGGCAGGCAGGTCGATGGCCGCGGCTGCAATGACATCGGCCCGGCGCGATCCTTGATCGCAAAGGTTGTAGATGATCAGGGGAATCCCGTTCCCGATGGCACGCCAGGCGAGCTCTGGTATTCAGGCGAAATGGTTTCTACCCACGGCTACCTGCGTAATCCCGAAGCGACCGCCAAGACCTATCGGGATGGCTGGTTGGCAACCGGCGATATCGTGGTGCGCGATCAGGATCAGAACTTTACGATAACCGGGCGGAAGAAGGACATCATCATTCGGGGCGGGTTCAACGTATACCCCAGCGAAGTTGAAGATGCGCTGCTCGTAGAACCGGCAGTGGTCAATGCCTTTGTCCTGGGTGTCGACAATGCAGTTCTGGGCGAGGAAATTCTTGCCTACGTCCAGTTGAAGGATGGAGTCGCCAAGGACGAAAATGGCCTGATCATCCAGCAGGTGAAAAAGCGGCTTGGCGTGGTGAAATCTCCCGATCGGTTCTTTTTTACGGACAGGGAAGTGCCGCTCAATGCGGCGGGCAAGGTTGATCGGCGTGCTGTCATTGCCAGTTTTGAGATTGGTTGACGTTTTCAGCGCATGTCACGGAAAGTCATCCTGCTGCATGGCTATGGTGGGAGCGGCGCGGAACTTCTTGATGCTTTTGCGGGTTTGACGGCAGCGGGGTATGACTGCTGGGCTCCCGATGCACCGCACCGGTGTGAACTGCTGGCGAGTGGTTATCAGTGGTTTGGCCTTACAAAACTCGGGCCGCAACTTGCAGAGCGGGTTTGCAGCGCTGGAAATGATCTCATCACGCGGCTGCCTGGCGGCGAGTGGCGTGAGGGGCCGATACTGATCGGGCATTCGCAAGGCGCGATGCTGGCGGCCTATCTGGCACTTTCTGGCCATTTGGGAGATGGCTCGGCGATATGTGTCTCGGGCCTGCTGACTTGCCCGGCAGATATGAGAGCCAATGCGGAAGGATGCCTTACATTCATCCACGGGCAGCAGGACGACATGATTCCCCTGTCTGATTTGCACGGGCACCTTGCCGAATATGCGTCGCCAGCAGTTTGCCCGCGGGTGGTCGTTGTCAAAGACGCCGGCCATGCATTGATCGGCTCTCTGGTGGATGCTGCGATTTCCGCAGTCCATCACCTGGGGCTTCGATCACGCTGAACCTTCAAGATTGGCGGCATTGGCTATCCATCGTGCGCAATCCCCAGCCCTGCGATCGGTTGCTGGTCAAATGCGCGAAAGCCGGGAAGGCTGCCATCGGCAATTACCATCACGATTCCCCAGCGCGGAACATTGGAGTCATTGATACCGCTGCCGTGAACCAATTTTTTATCCCACACCAACAGGTCACCCGCGGACATTTCGATGGGCTCCGGATCGAGATTGTGGGCGTGCAGATCAATCCCGGGATGGACCCAGTCCGGCCTGCGATGGTGAGGTAGGATCGGCAGGAGATGAGAACCGGAGCACAGCTCCATGCAGCCGTTATGGCGGCCGGTATCGTCCAGCGCCAGCCACATCGACACCGCACCTGGGTAGTCATAGCGCCAGAAGGCCTGATCCTGATGAAAAGGCGTGGCTGATCCACCGCAGGGAGCCTTGAGAAATGCCGCATGAAAAATGACTGATGCTCCCGCGCCGACCAATGCCGTTGCATGCCGGGCCAGCCCATGGCCAATTATCTGCGACCAGAACGGCTCGTCATTCCAGAACAGGCGGCGCAGCTTTCTGGCTTGGGTTTGCCCCGCATCCTCAAATTCCGGTTCAAGCGATGGCGTATTTCGTGCCCGCTCTGCGGCCCGCTGCAGCCAGTCGCGCATTTGCAGAATATGGTCCGCTGGCACCACGTTTCTGTTCAGCTGCCAACCGCTTTTGGGAAGATTTGGATTGAGATCCACGCTCAGCCTCTATGAAAATTTTGGCATCCTTTTTATGAATTACAAAAAATAGAAGACAAAACAATGGAGATATGCATGGGTATTTCGTCTTGCAAGTATAGAAGCTGTAATCGCAATTATAAAGCACATCGAAAGCCAATATATTTTCGGAGTTTAATATAAGACAGGCCGGGATGATGGATGCAAGTACGCTCCTCTGACATCTTCCCGGCGGATCAGTTATTCAGGGCCGCCCAGCTCTTGATCAGCATATAGGCCGCGACGATCAGAACGAGCGATGCGAACGCGGCATTGAGCGATCCCTTTTTCGCGGCAAACCGACGTGACGCGGCCGTGCCGATCATACTGCCGATCGCGCCGCCGCCAATGAAACTTGCTGCAAGCGGCCAGTCTATCATATCGGAAGCGGCGTAATTAAGCGCGGTGGTCAGACCGAAGGTGCTGACCGCTACCAGCGAGGTGCCGATCGCGCGGTAGATCGGCATCGCCGTCGAAGCGATCAATCCCGGCACGATCAGGAAGCCGCCGCCGATCCCGAAGAACCCCGAAAGCATGCCGGTGCCCAGGCCAAAGCCGGCCACTTTGGGGAAATTGTCGCGGTTACACACGACACCTTCGATACCATCATCGCCGCGTGACCGGTACATCAGCACGGCCACCACAATCATCGGCAAGGCGAACAGGAATACCAGTTTCTGGCCGTCGAAGGCCTTGCCAAAACTCGATCCAGCGAATGCACCCAGCACGCCCGCAAAGGCATAGGCCCCGCCGCACCGCCAGTTGACGTTTTTGGCGCGGGCATGGTTTGCCAGTCCGAACAACGCATTGGCCGCAACTGCGAGCGCCGAGGTGCCGATCGCGATATGGGGGCTGCGAACGCCGACGACATAGACCATCAGCGGAACCGCCAGGATCGATCCGCCGCCGCCAACAAGCCCGAGTGTGAAACCCACCAAAATCCCGCTGAGCGCCGCGAGCAGGGACTGGGCGGTGTCAATCATAGCAGATTGAGCGGCAGCTTGAGGTAACGCACGCCGTTTTCTTCCGGCTCTGGCAGGTTACCGGCGCGAATGTTGACCTGCACAGACGGAAGGATCAGCCGTGGCATGCCGAGTGTGGCATCGCGGGCTTCGCGCATCGCGACGAATTCTTCCTCGGTGACGCCGTCGTGAACCTGGATATTGCCTTGGCGTTCGGCGCCGATGGTGGTTTCCCAAACATAGGTCTTGCGATCAGGTGCCTGATAATCGTGACACAGGAAAACGCGCGTGGCATCGGGAAGCTGCATTAGCCGCCGGATTGATCGATAGAGGGTCCGCGCGTTGCCGCCAGGAAAGTCGCAACGTGCCGTGCCGTAGTCTGGCATGAACAGCGTATCGCCCACGAAGACCGCATCACCGATGACGTAGGCCAGACAGGCCGGGGTGTGGCCGGGCACGTGCAGGGCCATCGCGGGAATACTTCCGATCGCAAATACTTCGCCATCGTGCATCAGACGGTCGAACTGTGACCCGTCCTGGGCAAAGCCCTGCGGCTCATTGAATACCTTGGCAAAGGTTCGCTGTACCGTGGTGATGTCTGCCCCGATTACGATCGTGCCGCCAAGTTGCTGTTTCAAAAACGGCGCGGCCGAGAGGTGATCGGCGTGGGCATGCGTCTCCAAAATCCAGTCGACGGTCAGGCCCTCGCTCCGGACCCAGGCGATAACAGCCTCGGCCGATGCGGTGCTGGTCCGGCCTGAGGCCTGATCGAAGTCGAGGACCGAATCAATGATCGCGGCGCGACGTTCGATCGGATCGAACACCACATGGGTGGCAGTAAAAGTCGGCTCGTCAAAGAAGGTCTGGATTTCAGGCCTGGCACCGGCGCGCGACATATTGATCTGCCGGATGGCGCCAGCAACTGCTGTGTCTGTCATTGTTCAAATCCTGTCAGTGCGTTGAGCCGCCAGGCTGCGATGTGACGGCGGCCTTGCGCTTCGAGAAGGGCGGTCTGCGCGGCGTTCACCTCACGCTCTGCATCCAGCACCGCAAGAGTAGGTTTGGCCCCAACCTGCGCTTCCAGACGCGTGCCGCGTAAGGCTTCATTGGCTGCGGCAAGGCGCGCCTCCGACGCCGCGACCATGCGTTGCGCTGTTTCAAGACCATGCCAGGCATCGATAACCATCCCATCCAGGGTCTGGCGAGTTTGCCGTGCGCGCGCTTCTGCCATTGCAATCTCGGCGTCTGCACCGCGTACCTGTGCAGGGGTTCGCCCGCCGGAATAGAGCGTCCAGCGGCCACGGACGCCAACTGCGACCGAATTTGATTTGTAACCAGGGAAAAACTGGTCGCGCACATAGGCAGCCTCGGCAAAGGCACCGACGGCGGGCATCGCTTCGGCCCGCGCCGCACGCGCGCCGGCCTGCGCGATCACGACGCCTTGCTCAGCCTGTTTCAGCGCTGGGTTGTTAAGATGCGCCAGTTCGATGGCATAGGAGAGTGAAGGCGGAGCCGGCGGCGGAGCGGGCAGGGGTGCAAGCGCGCCGGGAGCCTTGCCGGTCAGTCGTTCGAACCCGGCTTCGGCTGACATTCGCCGGCCGTGGGCGGCGGCCAATCCGGCTTCTGCTTCAGCGCGGCGGGCTTTGATCAGGGCAACATCGGAGCTGGTAATATCGCCCGCGCGAAATCGCAGCGCAGCCTGGCGCTCGACTTCCTTGAGTTCGGCTACAAGACTGACGAAGCTCTGTTCGATCTGCCGGGCGGTCAGCACTTCGGCATAGGCGGCAACCGCCGAAATGGCTACGTCCAGTCGGGCTTGCTCGGTCCGGTAGCGGGCGATGTCGGTGCCGCCGCGCGCTTGGGCCCGCGCCGCATCAAGTCGCCCACCGGTGTAAAGCGGCATCTCGGCGGTCGCCTGAACGGCAAGCGGATTGACGTTGTCGGCGGTGATCCCGAAGAAGCCGGCATTGTCGATCCGGCCAATTCCGGCGCTTCCTTCTATCCGCACCGTCGGGTTTGCCTCTGCCGCTGCGCCGTCCATCCGGGCACTCGCCGCCGCTTCGCCGGCTTGCGCTTCGGCAAGCGTGGGGGCGTTTGCCTGGGCATCGGCGATAGCGGCGGCGAGGTCTTGCGCCAATGCCGGGGGAGCCAGCACGGCACAAGAAAGCGCGATGAAGGTCAGCAGCGAACGGTGCATCGTCGTCCGATCAGCGGAACGCGTTACCGGGGCGGATACCCAGCTTCTTAAAAACCATCGCGGCTGGGCAAAATCCGGTGAAGCTGGCCTGGAGCATGTTGAGGCCGGCGAATGCAGTCAGCCACAACCATCCCGGATGTACCCAATGGGCCTGAGCGAGGCTGGCCAGAACTACTGTTCCGGCAAATCGAAACACGGCTGAATCGAGCGTCATCGCAGATTTCCTTACTTGAAGCGCAGCTTGCGGATACCCAGCGCGTGCAGGGCGAGCTTTTCATAAAACGGCTCGCTGGTGCCGCGCCGAACCTTGTGAAGAAAGTATTTCTCAAACCCGATCTTGGCGAGGTGGACCCACTTGCCGCTGGATGACCAGTTGAGGTTGCGCGGCGGGATCTGCGGCTGAGCGACAAAGGCGACACCGCCGTCTCCGAAATCAGCAAGACATACCGCGTTCCACGTGGCTTCCTCACCCGGCTCCTTGCCGGCAAGCTCCGCCTTCAAATTGGCTGCGATCGCCGTGACCATCGACTCAATCATGAATCCTGTCTTGGGAACGCCGACCGGAACCGGGGTGGCGGCAACCGGAGGAATTGCGACGCAAACGCCCAGCGAATAGATATTTTTGAACGTTGGGTTGCGCTGGTGCTTGTCCGCGAGGATGAAACCGCGCGGATTGGTCAATCCGTCGATGCCGTAAACGGCCGGCACACCTCGAAATGCCGGCAGCAGCATGGCAAAGCCAAACGGCAGGTCTTGAACCTTCTTGACCGAACCTTCCTCGGTCACTTCTTCCACCTGCATCTGGCCATCTTCAACCTTGCTGACGCGGGCATTGGTGATCCATTTGATCGAGCGATCGCGCAATTCGCTTTCCAGCAGCGACTTGGTGTCGCCCACGCCGTCAAGGCCGAGGTGCCCGATGTATGGTTCGGCTGTGACGAAGGTCATCGGCACGCGATCGCGGATCTTGCGGCGTTTGAGTTCGGTGTCGAGGATCAGCGCGAACTCGTAGGCCGGGCCATAACACGATGCGCCCTGCGCCGCCCCAACCACGATCGGTTTGGGATCGGCACAAAGCTCTTCAAAGGCGTCAGCCGCGGCAGCAGCATGATCGGTGCGACAAACGGACTGCGTGAATCCGTCAGGGCCAAAGCCCGCGATCTCGTCGAACGCCAGGTCCGGACCGGTTGCGATCACCAGATAGTCATAACTTTCTGAACTGCCATCGTTGAGTTCGACCCGGTTCTCTTCAGGATGCACCCGCTTGGCGCCGACAGCGGTAAAACCAATGCCTTTCCTGGCCATGATCGGCGGCAAGTGCACCTTGATCGCATCGGGTTTGCGCCAGCGCACGGCGACCCACGGATTGGATGGCACGAACCAATAATCCTCTTGGTCATTGATGACCATGACCTCAGCCTTGCCCTTGACGGCGTCACGAATCTCATAGGCGGCAATCGTTCCGCCCAGCCCGGCGCCGAGGATAATGATCTTAGGCAATGCCATGCTGCGGTCTCCCTTTTGTAAAGCCCCATTCGATCCGGCCTCTCCGCCGCAGGGACTCATCAATCGGTATTGACTTATATAAGCATGGAACGATATGACAAGGACAAATTTCGTCGGGCTGGATTCGACGGGCGCGCAAATGAAAGGACGAACCAATGGTTTTCGGATTTGGCAGGAAGGCGCACCGCGAGGTTTCGGCGCAGGAGCTGGCGGCACTGCTCGAGACCGGAAAGGCCGTAGTGGTCGATGTGCGTGAGGTGGATGAGTTTGCGAGCGGGCACATCCCAGGGGCGGTGAACATTCCGCTTTCCGTATTCCAACCGTCCCGGCTGCCTGCGGCTGAAGGGAAGTTGTTGGTGTTGAGTTGTCTGGGGGGAAAGCGCTCGGCGATGGCACTTGATAAATGCGCCAACGCCGAACGGGTCGTCGATACGCATCTCGCAGGCGGGTTTGGCGCCTGGCAAGCGGCGCGACTGCCGGTCGCGCGGTGATTGGGCTGCGTACTCATGTGGGGGTTACGATGAAGCGAATTGGCCGTTCTGCTCTTGCCGCCGGCATATTACTGCTAGCCGTCCCGCTTGCCTCGTGCGGTACCCAAGAGGAGGCGGCGCCCGCGGCCAAACCGGCAGAAGGAAAAAGGCTGGTCCTGGCGTTCAGCGATACGGTCAGCTGGCAGGACGTCAGCGCCGAAATCGCAACCGTCGATCAGGCCCAGGTACTGGCCCGCATCCCTGGCATCCTGACCACGTTGTCGGTTCGCGAAGGCGATATGGTCAGCAAGGGGCAGCCGATTGGCCGGATTGTCGATAACCAGCTGGGATATCAGGCTGGGGCCTATGGCGCTCAGGCCGCTGCGGCCGAGGCGCAGGCATCGCAGGCGCGGGCCGAACTCTCGCGCGTGCGTTTCCTTTATCAGAACGGCGTTTATGCCAAGGCACGGCTGGAGCAGGCCGAAGCGGCCGCGGCAGCAGCCGACGCGCAGATCCGCGCCGCTCGTGCCCAGCAATCGGCCGTCGGCGCGGTAGCAGGGCAGGGCGTTGTGATCGCGCCGGCCAGCGGCCGGGTTCTGCGCGCAGAC
>JAFLDC010000078.1 GCA_017302775.1 Sphingomonadales bacterium | reverse complement strand
ATTGCCAAGCCATGCCTGAGTGACGCCGATCTGCACGCAGCCAGCCTGCACATGCGACCGGAACACCGACAGGCACAGCGCGTGCAGCAGGGCAAGGAACGCGGCATCGGGTGCATTGGCGAGCGCGTCGCGCAGCGCCAGCGTGCGCTCGGCGGTCAGTTCGGACACGAGCCGGTCGGGCAGCGGACGGATGGCATCGTCTTCGTCGTCGGCCTGTTCGCCAGTCTGCACCTGGCCACCGACGCTTACCGTCGGGCCGGTCGGCGCAGTTCCGGCAGCCTGACCTTCGTCGCCGCTAACACCTTCAGCGACCGGTTCATGCTCCGGCCGCACATAACCGCGGTCGATGCGCAGCCGGCCATCGTGCGACAGCGACACGAACACGCCTGCGCGTGCCTGTTCCTCGGGATCGTAAGTGACCGGACGCTGGGTGAGCGCGGTGATGTGGGCGTCGATCTCGGTCAGCCGCGCATCGACCTCGTCGGGCAGGTCTCCGCCATCCTGATACTGCTCGGCGAGGCCGTCATATTCCTCGACCAACGCGTCGAGCTTGGACTGCTCATCGTCGGTCAGCGGGACGGTGGTGCCGGTGATCCGGCGCTTACCGCGCTCGCAGCCGAAAGGCAGGTCGATTGCGGCTTCGACCCATTTCCAACCTTCGGCACCGATTTCCTGTGCGATCTCGGAAAGCTTCTCGTTCACCAGCAGTTCGACCAGCGCCGGGTCCTGCAGCCAGCCATCCTGGTCCGACGAGAACAGGTCGCGCATCACATAGCCGCCAGCTTCGACATAGGCGTCGAGCCCGATGAACCGGACGCGGCGATCGCTGGCCGAAATGGCATCCTCGGTCAGCATGCGGCGGATCTGGTGGGCGGAGGGCTGGTAGGTCTGCTTGAGCTGCTCCCAGACCTGCTCCTGGCGGGTATGGTTCTCATTGACCGTGAAGGCCATGAGCTGCTCGAGCGACATGCCGTCATCACCGTAGATTTCGAGCAGGCTGGGTGCGACCGACGCAAGCCGCAGGCGCTGGCGCACTGTCGAGGCCGAGACGAAGAAGCGCGCAGCGATATCGTCTTCCGATAGGCCCGCCTCGATCAGGGCGGTGAAAGCGCGGAACTGGTCGAGCGGATGCAGGCCGACGCGCATGACGTTCTCGGCGAGCGAGTCTTCCTCGGCGATCCCGGCCTCACGCACCACGCAGGGAACGGGCTGGTCCTTGGCCATCCGCTTCGACTTCACCAGCAGTTCGAGCGCGCGGAAGCGGCGGCCGCCGGCGGGGACTTCGAACATGCCGGTCTCCCGGCCGTCCTCACCGACCACCGGCCGGACATTGAGGCTCTGGAGTAGGGTGCGGCGGTAGATGTCCTCGGCGAGCTCCTCGATCGAGAGGCCCGCCTTCAGACGCCGGACGTTCTTCTGGCTCAGCACCAGCTGACAGAAGGGGATGTCGCGCGAGGAACTGAGCACGAGCTTGGGCAATTGCTTGGTCATGGTGGTTCTCCATGACGGGCCGCCTGAAAGACTCTCTCTCAGGCCCCGACCCGTCACGAAGCGAAGCGCCGCCCTCTCACTCTGGAGAAGGCAGCGCTAAGCGTGGAAAACACACCCGACTGTTCGGACTCAATGAACCCGGTCGAGCAGCTTCTTCGCTTTGCCCTCCATGTCGAGCCGGGCATCCTGGTGCGGCTTGCCGCGGGCGAGTGCAGTGATCCCCTGAACGAAATCGAAGATCGATTCGGGCGGGCGGCCTTCCTCGGCCAGCACAGTCTCGATGATCTTGCCGATCTCGGCCTTCGAGAAGCCGCGATGACGCAGGAAGTCGCCGCGTTCCTCGTCGGTGCGGGCAACGATGCGCTCGCGCGCGGTCTTGATACCGTTGATGAACGGCTGCGGGGAAGAATTGGCGAAGTTCAGCAGGGCGGGTGTCGCTTCATGGGCGAACCGGTTGGCGGCGTATTTGCTGTGGCGGATCGAGATTTCCTCGAAGTCCTCGACGCCCCACAGGTTCCGGTTCTGGCAGACTGCGCGCAGATAGAAGCTCGCCATGCCGAGCGTCTTTGCGCCGACCTCGGAGTTCCAGCAGTAGAAGCCCCGGAAGTAGAGATCGGGCGAGCCATCAGGCAGGCGTCCCGCTTCGATCGGATTGAGATCATCGACCAGGAACAGGAACACATCGCGGTCGGACGCATAGAGAGTGGTCGTATCCTTCGAGACATCGACCATCGGGTTGTAAACACCGGTCGACCAGTCGAGCACGCCGGGCACTTTCCAGCGGGTGTCGCCGGTGCCGTTGCCGGCGATCTTCTGCACGGCCTCGACCAGTTCGTGATCGTAAATCCGACCATAGTCGGGGCCAGTTACGGCGCGCAGTTCGAGCCGACCGTTCTCGGTTTCCAAGGTCTTGATCTGCTCGGCCCGGTTCGCGGTCAGTCCGTACTGCAGGTTGATCGCGGCAAGCGGTGCAGGAAGCTGGCGCAGATAGGCAGCGGGTGCGCCGACTTGACTCGCCAGTTGGCCGAAGCTCCAGTGGGTGGGGTGTACCGGCGCATCAGCGCCGGGCAGCATCAGCGCCAGGCGTTCCGGATCGTTGCGGTTTGCCTCGACGTGAATGAGCGCAGTTTCGACCACACGGGTCCGGCTGCGATCGGAACGCCCACGCACTGAGCTCGCGAGCTCGTTCAGCGAAAGAAACCGCTGATCATCGGGCCGAGAGAACCACTCCGACGAAACCCGGCCGACGCGGGAGCCGCGCGAAACATCGACCATATACCCGCCGCTCATATCGCGCCGCGCTTCGAGAACCTGCATGTTCATGGGAAAATCTCCATGACGGGCGGCCGGGAGCCTCTCTCTCGACCCTCATCCCGTCACGGCGAAGCCCGCCACCCTCTCACTCTCATCTTCGGCCGTTCATCGCCGATGTGGCGCGAACGACCAGCGAAGTTGCCCGAACAGAAAGCCGCACCCTGAAAGGAGGCGGCAATCGCTCACTTGCTCGTGCAGGCTGAAAGCCGGGGCCTGTCGGCTTTCCAAGCCTGCACGTGAATCCATGTCCGCCGGTTCAGAGTACGTGCGGGGCCATTCTCGAGAAATGCCGCGCCCTCAGGAGCAGGACCGCAGGGCCTGCGGGAAGAGCGCGTCACCAGCCCCGCTCCGAATCTCGGGGCGTTGCGGGGTGTCCCCGCATGAAGGGGTAGCGGGAGACACTGCAGTGGCTCCGGCTCAGGGGAATACCTTCCCCACAGAACCTTGATCAAAGTGCGTGATCAAATGCCTCTGGATGCAGGTGCGGACAATCGTGTAGGTATGGGCAATGTTTATCGAACGCCGCATCAACCAGTCAAATGGCAAAGTCGAGCTTTGGAAGTGTCAGTGGGAGAATGCGGAGGGGCAAGCGGCAAAGAAGGTCTATTTGTCGAAGATTTGCGACGAGCAACCAGTCGACAAGGACGCTGAAGGTGGTTTGAAGGAAGAGGCTGCGATTTGTTGGTCCTACGGCCGAACCTTGGGGAATATTGCAGTCACATCGCCCGCGCTACTGGGTCACTTCCCGGCGAAGGTCGGCAGCGATGCTCAGTTGCCATGCGATTTTACCCATGCAGGGAAATTTCGTCACGGGGCGGAGCGATTGTGGTGCAGGACCCATCAGACGCATTGGGGCATCAAGGCGGACATCGAAGCGCTGGAAATCCACGGCGAGATGCGCTGTGCGAACTATCAGCAAACGATGAACTACGTCGTCTCGCCACTGACGGTGAATGTCACACAGCATGCTGAAGTGGGAATTTGGTGCTCAATGCCCGCCGCACTCTCGACTTTGCCGATCAAGCCGCGCCCGCCAAAGATCCATGTGCATGTGCGTGACGATGTCGCGGGAAAGAAAACAATCGATCGCGATTTTAGCGCGATCTCGACGTTGTACAACAGCGGCCTTGGGCTCTTTCACAATCAGGAAATAACGCGCGTCAACATCACTCCGCCGGCCGCATTTGATTTCGTACGCGCGATGGAAGCCAACCAGGAAATGAGCTGCATAAGTTGCAGCACTTGCGGATACCCTCATCTCGATCTGGCCGATTTTGCAGATACGCCCCACCGCAAGCACTTTTGCGGAAATTGTGGCCGGGACAGCACCTGGAGCAAAGAGCCGATCATTTCGACTCCGCTGAAGCCTCTGCACGATAGCTTCGCCCGCACATTGAAGTACGAGACGCCTGATCGGACGCTGAATCTAGACGACTTTGCGGGCTACGATTTTGCCGTCTGGGCATCGACACCGGCAATCGTCTGGACTGCAGAGCGCCCGCAGGAGTTTGGTATCCATGTCCACGTCCAAGGTAAGGAGGGCCGAATTGTGGACGATACTTTCGGCGAGGTGATTTATCAGGGCGCGCCCCTGGAAAGATCCGAACTGATCAGCGCCATGATGGCGAGGACTATTGTCTGAATGGTAGGGCAGAACCTCAATCCACAGCGGGCCGAAAATGAGATCGCTGGTCCAACTGACATGGATGAGCTTTGATCGATGAAGGTCGTCCAGCGCGTTATCAATCGGTCAGAGGAGGTCGTCT
This sequence comes from Sphingomonadales bacterium, assembly GCA_017302775.1. Next base: position 4,722 of record JAFLDC010000078.1, on the reverse strand, counting down.
ACCGGGAGTTGGACCGCATCGCTGACGACAATGGCCTGCGAGTGCTTTCCAAGACTCGAATGTCGGATGTGATCGACAAGGGCAGGACGCACCTGACCCAGAGCGCGTTCGACTATTTCACGCGTGCCCATTTTGACTTTGTCATTCTCGACCCTGAATTCCAGCCGCTGATGGTGGTTGAATATGATGGACCGATGCATGCCGATGCCCGGCAGATGGAACGCGACCGTATCAAGAACGACCTATGCCGCGAAGCGGGTCTGGGAATGTTGCGGATCAACGATCGGCATGTCACCAAGCTTTATCGCGGCATGACTGTGCTACGCTGGATTGTCGAAGTTACAGAACTGGCGAAGCATTTCGAGTCGGCCCAGATGAGCGGCCAGATTCCATTGGACGAGCCCTTCGATCCGGCGAGCTTCGTATCGATTGGGGAAACATCCTTTCCGTATTGGCTGTCCGCGCCAGCCACCCGCGCGATTCATGCCTTTGACAAGAAGCTGGGGCCCGATGCGAAATTCGGATGGGCATCGTTTGACGGGCGTGATGGTGAGGACACGGCGGGCCGGCTCTCATACCTGTGGTTTAATGGACAAGTTCTCTGGTCTGTTATCGCGGTTCGCAGACAGGACCTCGATTTCCCGCACTACGATCTCCTGAGTGAAATTGACGGGTGTGAGCTTGGCGAGCGGTTGGCGGCGTACCAGCGCGGGCAATTGCGGCCGTCGACTTCAAGCGAATTCAGAAGAGTCTTCGACCGGTTCCGGACCCGATACGATCCGCACCCTTCGCACAGCATGGGCGAGTCTCCGCTCGACTTCGTGTGGGATCCCATGTCGGGCATTAAGATGCGCTGATTTGCATTTGGCGCTAGACCAAGGCCCTGGCGCGAGGTCCTCGAACGGTCTCCAGCGGGTGCAGTTGCCGTTTCAGATTGGAGGCGTGTGTTTGCTCATGGTTGAAGTGCTGCCCGACATAGACATCGGCGTGCGGGGGGAAGCGACGGCATTCCTGGAGCAGATGGCCGAGCTCGGCAAGAACTCCGGCAAATTCAAGATTGATCGACACAGGATTCATCCCGGACAACACCGACCCGACATTGTGAACTTCCGACTGACCGTCGAGTGCATTCACGAGGATCATGGCTTCCAACTGATCGCCTACGAAAACCGGCCAGGTCGGGTGAATGTCGAGCTGCAGGCTGCACGATGGTCGCCGGATCCGCCGACCAGGGCGATTTATGTCGAGGCCGCTCAGAGTTTGGTTGGCGACCTGCTCAGGCAGTACAATCGCCAGTTCGGCGCGCGCTATCGCCTTCGGGTAGGTGTGCGCCAGAGCAAGGCCTTTGCGATGAGTGAGCGCACGACGACGTTGTTCAAGCGCTTTGTCATGCTCGCGAACACGTCGTCGCTCCACTTCTACGACTGGCAGCGCTTCTATGCTCTGGTTCGCGAAAGCCGGCAGGAAATCCCCGATTATCTGTTTAGGTCCCGTCTGACAAAGGCGGGTTTCTCACCGGAGCGGGCAGCGGAACTGGCCGAAATTTACACGCATCTGTGGGCGTTCAAGAAATTGCGGTGAACGATCTCGTTCAAGTGTGCGTACGTCGATTGGTCCGGAAATTGGTTTCGGCTTCCGTTAGATTCCCGTGGCGATTGCATCGCGGTGTGGAATGAACTGGCCAGGCATCGTCCTTTGTGTTACAAAACCTCTGACAATATTGATTTCAGTCATAGGATTTGTAACGTGGTCAGGCAGGCGAGCACCCAACGCGAACTGCTGCGCGCGCAACTGGCAGGGCAGACCATCCTGCGCGCGCAGGATCTGCGCCAACACGGCATCGCTGGCGCTACTATACAGCGCGCGCTGGGCGATGGCGAACTGGTTCGTATTGGCCGGGGGCTCTATCAACGCCCCGATGCCGAGTTCGACGGTAACCTCACTCTCGCCGAAGTGGCGAAGCGCATTCCCAAGGGCGTGATTGCGATGGTTTCGGCACTCGCCTGGCATGGTCTGACCGACCAGATGCCTCGCAAGACCTGGGTCGCGATCGGCACCAGCGACTGGTCACCTGTCCCGGGCTATCCGCCCGTGCGGATTGTGCGCTTTGCCGACAAGTATCTTGCTGAGGGCATCGAGCATCATACGATCTCCGGAGTTGACGTGGCGATCTTTTCGGTGCCCAAAACCCTTGCCGATCTGTTCCGTAACGGCCGTCTGGTAGACCGTTCGGTGGCGGTCGAAGGGCTGCGCACAGCGGTCGAGCAACGCAAGGCAAGTCCTTCCGAGATTGCCGAGGCAGCACGAACCGGGGGGGCCTGGAAAATCATGCGGCCCTATCTCGAGGCCCTGACCTTCAATGGCTGAGAAGCTCAAAAACGTGGCGGCTTCGGTCAAAGACCGCCTGCTCAATCTCGCGCGCCAGCAGGGCCGCGGGTTCGATGTGCTGCTCGTGCGTTTCGCGCTGGAGCGGCTGCTTTTTCGCCTGTCGCAATCCCCTCATCGCGAGAATTACGTGCTCAAGGGCGGCATGCTCGTCACTCAGTGGCTCGATCATGACAACCGCGAAACCCGCGACATCGATTTCCTCGGTTTCGGCCCCGACGACGAGGCTGCGATCAAGGCGATTTTCGCCGAAATCATGAAAATCGAGGTCGGAGACGGTCTCGTCTTCGATACTGATGCCATTGCCGCAAGCGCGATCCGCGAAGAAATGGAATATGGCGGCATTCGCCTCAAGACCTCAGCCTATCTCGAGCGTACCCGTATCCCGGTGACGCTGGACATCGGGTTCGGCGACGCGCTCGCCGACGCCACGCAAAACATCGACTATCCATCGCTGCTCGGCATGGAACAGCCCAACATCCGCAGCTATCCACCCGAAGCGGTGATTGCGGAGAAATTCCAGGCCGTCGTGGCGCTGGGTCTGGCAAATGGACGGATGAAGGATTTCTACGACCTCTGGGCCGTGCCGAAATCGCTACCAATCGAGGAAGCGGCGCTCGATGCCGCGATCTCAGCAACCTTCAGGCGGCGGGAGACACCGATACCGCATGACCGCCCGGTCGGCCTCTCCGCGTCGATGGCAGAGGATGCTGCCGCCCAGCAGCGCTGGAAGGCTTATATGGCATCACTTGAGCTACCGCCTGTCGAACTCGTACTCGTTATCGACGAGATCTGGGCGAACCTCGAACCCAGCTGCACGCGCCTCATGAAGGCCTGAGCGATGCATCCCGGCGGAATCGCAGACAAGGTTGGCAATCGGTACGAGGCCCTGTGGCTGATCCGTCATTTGCTGGAGCTGATCGATGGCCGCGCTCACGCGATCATGATCGAGCCGGTCGGCGATGCCGGAATCGGTGTCGAATTCGCAGTCGAACGGGGCAATGGGACGGAGTGGCATCAGGCCAAGCGTCAGACCAGCAGCAGTTGGACGATTCCCCGGCTTGCGAGCGAAGGCGTGCTGGCGACTTTTCAGGGCAAACTCGCTGCGTCGGGGAGTAACAGCTGCGTCTTCGTCTCGACTGACCCCGCGAAACCGCTCCGGCTGCTCAAGGACAAACAGCCGACAGCCGCCAATCCCGACGCTTTCGAGCGCACGTTGTCCGAAGCCGAGCAGACCGAATGGCAAAAGCTGCAGCAAAGCCTTGGTCTGAACAAATCGGAGAGTTTTGCCTGGCTGGAGCGGTGCGACTTCTTCACCTATCCCGAGCGCGAACTCGGAGCGGCAATCGTTGCGGAGTGCGATCGCTGGTTTGCCGCCGATCCCGAAGCCGTTATCGATACCCTGCGACGGTGGGTCGAGGATGACCACAACTTCAACCGGCCGCTGCGCCGTCAGGAACTGCTCGATACGCTCAGCGCGCGGACAATCGCCCTCAAGCAATACGAAATTGACCGGACGATTCCGGGCAAGATCGAGGCTGCCAATCGTCACTATGATGAGAGCTATCGGCCCATCGGCGCCGGACTGTTCGATATTGATCGCGCCGAAGTCGATGTGCTGACCGCCGCGCTTGCCGATCCGGAAGGCCCGAAGGTCATTGCCCTCGCCGGACCGGCTGGGTCGGGAAAGTCGGTGATTGTCCGCAAGGCTTTGGAGCGGATCGATCCCGATCGCCCTGCCCTGGTATTCCGGATCGATCAGGTCGGCGGCATCGCCTCGCTTGCCGCACTTGGCGAGGCGACGATCGAGGTCAGCGACAGCCCCGCCGTGGTTCTGGAGCAATTGGCCGGACGCGCAGTACTCTTCATCGACCAGGCGGACGCGGTCAGCGAGATGTCCGGGCGCACGGCGACGGTTCGAAATGTGTTGCTGCGGATGCTTCGCCAGGCCCGGTTCTATCCAGACTTGCAAGTCGTCTTCAGCTGCCGCTCGTTCGACCTCGACAACGACCATGAGTTCCGGGCGATAGCGCGTGCGCCACATGCACTGCGGATCGACATCGGCCCGCTGCGTTGGACCGAAGATGTACTGCCGGTATTGGTGAAGCTGGGCATTGGCATACAAGGCGCCGGCACCAAAGTGCAGGCGCTTCTTTGCCAACCGATCGGGCTGGCGCTGGTCGCCGACCTCGCTTCAACCGCGCCGCTCGAACTAGCGCACGTCGAACATATCGGACAACTCTACGATGCCTTGCTGGCGATGCGCGATGCCGAGCTGCGCAAGATCGCACAGCCCGGGTGGAGCCTTTACGAAGCGCTGACTGCACTCGCGGAGGC
>JAFLDC010000077.1 GCA_017302775.1 Sphingomonadales bacterium | reverse complement strand
CAACAGCCGATAGAGCAGTGCGAAACGGCGGGGATCGCTGTGCAGCGCCGCTTTCGCGCCGAGTTCAAGGAAAATCGCCGAGACGCGTGGCGGCCGCACATCTGCCGGCGGATCAGCAGCTGGCCCCGACTGGGGCTCTCGACCAAACAAATCGCCGCCGGTTTCGCCTGCCACCTGCCAGATGACCCGGTCCGGTGCTATTCCCCAGCCGATCAGTCTTCTCGCCTGGTCGCGCCACCCTGCAAAATCAGCCGGCCCAGACAAGACTGCAACAGTGGTCCGGTCCGAGGCGCAGGTACTCCTGCCCGTCATGCTGCAAACAATTCCAGTTGCTCACCGCGGCGGGGTGCGACCAGTGCCTTCAGATCCGCACGATCGGTCAGCAACACCGGCCGCCAATCGGACGCCACAATGAACGGCCGCACCTTGGCGATCGAAACCGTCAGTTTTGCAACATCTTCCAGCCGCAAGGTCTTCTGCCGTCGTGCGGAGAGGATGGCACCCACGGCGCGGACGCCAAGACCGGGTACGCGCAGCAGATCCTCTCGTGCTGCGCGGTTGACGTCGACCGGGAAACGGTCGCGAAACTTGAGCGCCCAGGCGAGCTTGGGATCGATATCCAGCGGCAACATGCCAGCCGGATCGGCCGCTTGCTGCACTTCAAGCGGCGCGAAGCCATAGAAGCGGATCAGCCAGTCAGACTGATACAGCCGATGTTCGCGGATCAACGGGGGTCGGCTAAGCGGCAGAACCGCGCTGGCATCAGGGATCGGGCTGAACGCCGAATAGTAGACCCGGCGCAACCGAAACCGGTCATACAGCGTACTGGCCTTGCCAACGATTGTTGCATCGCTTGCGCCGTCAGCCCCGACAATCATCTGGGTCGATTGGCCGGCTGGCGCAAATCTTGGCGCGGATCGAAACCGCCGGCGCGCGTCGGTGGCTTCTACGATCGCTGACTTGAGATCCCCCATCGCACCTTCGATAATGTCTGCCTTTTTGTCGGGCGCGAGGCGGCTAAGCCCCGCGGTGGTCGGCAGTTCGACATTAATCGAGACGCGATCGGCATAAAGTCCGGCGCGATGCACCAGTTCCGGTTCCGCTTCGGGGATCGACTTGAGATGGATGTAACCGCGAAAGTCGTGCTCTTCGCGCAAGATGCGGGCAGTCTCGATCAATTGCTCCATCGTGTGGCTGGAGTTTTTGATGATCCCGGACGAGAGAAACAGTCCTTCAATGTAATTGCGCTTGTAAAACGCGATGGTCAGATCCGCGACTTCCTGCGGTGTAAAGCGCGCCCGGCGCACGTTGGAGCTCTTGCGATTGATGCAGTAGTGGCAATCGAAGATGCAATGGTTGGTCAGCAATATCTTCAGCAAGGAGATGCAGCGCCCGTCCGGCGCATAGGCATGGCAAATGCCCATGCCTTCGGTGGAGCCGATCCCCTTGCCCCCCTTGCTGTTGCGTCGGGTTGTCCCGGATGAGGCGCACGACGCATCATATTTGGCTGCGTCAGCCAGAATTTTGAGTCGATCCATGATACCTGCGGACATATGTTCTTTATATGTTCCGATCAGCCGGGAGGCAAGTCCACCTGAATGCGCAGCCGTGTCGCAGCGACTGACGATAGTCCAATCGTCCTCAAGACACGCGCTGCGGATTCCAGCCACCTGTTTCGGAGTGTAACATTGCAAAAATATCGAGCCGGCGGGAACCAAGTGATCGGCCCGGGGTTTTGGAAGTATCGTTGCCGAGCATTTGATGCCCCCTCCCTCCCAGCTCGGCGGCGTCGCCTTAAGGCCCCTGTCACGTCTCAGTGGCAGGGGTCGCCCTTTCCTCGAAATGTTGCCGCTGCGCACTTGTAGAGTCCGGGCGGTCAATCCGGTTGTCGATCCGCGGCTGGCACAACAACCCTGACCGCATGGCGATGGACTGTGAGTGTAAACGGGGTCCGGGTCAGCACCTCCCCGTCAATCGACACCTTCTGTGGCGGCCGTGCTGCAATGGTAACACGCTGCCCCTCGAGCTCGAATACGGCCAGATCGTTCGCGGCGAGGCCGACAATCCGCCGCAGCCAGTCGATCGCCAGGCGCATACGGCTGCGCCCGGATACCACCTGAACAACAACCTCGCCGCTATCGAGTTCCGCGTCTTCACTCAGTTCGACCCCGCCGGCGGACCGCCCGTTCAATAAGCGCACTTCGGTGGCCCAGCAGTTGCGCTCGGTCCCGTCGCAATCGATTTGCAGGCGGAACGGTCGAAACCTTGCCATCGTCCAAATGGCCCAGACGAGATAGCCAAGGCGGCCGAGATAACGCTTGAGCTGATGCGGAATGGTGTCGCCGATGATGGGTGATAGCCCCATTGCAGCACTGTTGGCGAACATGTGACCGTCAAGTTCGGCCAGATCCACCCATTGCGTTCGGCCGCCGACAATCGCGTCAACTGCGTGATCAAGGTCAACGCCGACGCCTAATGTGCGGGCAAAGCTGTTGGCAGTGCCAAGGGGAAGCGGCGCGAACGCGCAATCCTTGTCGCGAAGCGCACCGATCACCCCGGAAATGCTGCCATCTCCGCCACCGACGATGATAAGGTCCGCCCCTTCCCGCAACGCCTGCTCGACCCGCATGCGCATGTGCTGCGGTCGGCGCTCGGCCACTTCAAGGGCGAGCGGAATACCCGCAGCGCGCAATCGGCCACGCGCCTCATCGAACATGGCAGCGCCGCGGCGGCTATGGGTATTCACGATAAGAGCGGCCGAGCGCCACGGTAATGATGCAGTCATGACAGGCGTAACGCGCGAAGGCGAAATGCGTTGCCGGTTGGGGAACCAATTGCTGACTGGGCAGTTCCTGATGCAGCTTGATGCACGAAGGGAAACCTCAGAATGACAATCATTCTTATTCTAATCGTTGGCGGTGTCATCGGCTGGCTTGCCAGTCTGGTCATGCGTACCGATGGGCAGCAGGGCCTTCTCCTGAACGTCGTGGTGGGGATCGTCGGCGCCGTATTGGCCGGATTTCTGATTACGCCGCTGATCGGCGGCGCGCCTATCACGTCCGGCTCGTTCGACGCCATGTCGCTGATCTCCTCCTTTATCGGAGCCGTAATTCTCCTCGCGATCGTCAACCTGGTTCGCCGCGGTTCGGTGCGGTAATCGCCGCCTGCCGCCTACGCGCTCTCGGCATTGTTGAGATTGCAGGTTTCTTGGGGGCAACAGTTTTCACTGTTGCCCCCAAGTCGGTCTCACCGCCCCCAATTCACCGAAAAGGAAGCAGGCAATGGCCATTGCTCTTATGAAACTGCCTTATGCAGCGGACGCGCTGTCCCCGGTGATCTCGGCCGAGACGCTGCAGTTTCACCACGGCAGGCATCATCAGGCCTACGTCGACAAGACCAACGCCCTGATTGAGAAGGGCAGCCTCGCCAAGGCCGATCTGGAAACGATCATCCGTACCGCGGCGCAAGACGGTAACGTCAAACTCTATAATCAGGCAGCCCAGGTCTGGAACCACGGCTTCTACTGGATGAGCCTGACCCCCGGTGCAACGCAGCCATCGGCCGATCTTGCTGACCGCATCGCAGACAATTTCGGGTCGCTCGACCAATTCCTCGATCAGCTGGCCACCATCGCAACCGATCACTTCGGATCCGGCTGGGCCTGGCTGATGGCGGATGGAAAGGGGGGCCTGTCGATCACGACAACCCATGATGCCGACTGCCCGGTTGTCGGTGCATCCATCCCCCTGCTGACCATCGACGTGTGGGAACACGCCTATTACCTGGACCGGAAGAACGACAGGAAAGGTTATGTCAAAGCGGTGCTGAGCGAACGGATCAACTGGGCATTCGCAGCGGACAATCTGGACCGCAATGCCATCTGGACCTACCCCGGCTGATCACGGCCGAGCCGGCGGCTCCTCTCCCAGAATGGTCATCAACTGGGCCCGGCCGCGTGCCACCCGGCTCTTGATGGTTCCAGATGGGACTCCGCAGATCGCCGCCGCCTCGTCATAGGAAAACCCGCCTGCACCGACCAGCAGCAATGCCTCTCGCCGGTCGTCCGGCAGACGGTGCAACGCGGCTTCAAGGTCGGCCACGTGGACGCCTTCTTCCTGTGTCGGCGCCGCAACCAGCGAAGGATGATCGCCATCATCGGGCAGTTCGGTCAAACGGTTGGACCGGCGTACCTCGTTCAGAAAAGTATTGCGCAAGATGGTGAAGGTCCAGGCCTTCATGCTGGTCCCCGGTTCGAACCGGCGGCGCGCAGCCCAGGCTTTCATCACCGTTTCCTGAACAAGATCATCTGCCTGATCATGCTGCCCGCACAAACCACGGGCGAAGGCCCGGAGATGCGGAATAAGTGCCAGCAATCCCTCACGAAACGCCGGATCAGCCCCGGCGTTGCCGGCCGCTGCGGTTTCATCAACCGTGTTAGCCATCATCCGCCTGATCAAGCTTCGCCAGCAGATCATGGAAGCTTTCAGGCAAGGGTTCGGACACCACATCATCGTAAAGCTTGCGCAAGCCATCGGCCCATCCCGGTTGCGCGGCCTTTCGCTTTGCGTCGTCTTTGCGCCGGTGAGTCCCGGATTGATCGTGCTGCGGCTTCCTCAACATATACTCCGTCCGGCACGAGCCGTCGCGCCTATCGATGTTGCCTAGATCAGCATGGCTTGCCATGGCAAGTACGGAACAAACCCGCGGGTGTTTGGTTCCCCCTGTTACGGCATTGGCCTGGCGTGCAGGGCAAGCGCACAACGTGAGCAGGGAAATCGGGGCATGGACAAAGCGCTGCTGGAACGGGTGAGCAAGCAGGCGTGGTTCCATCGCTTCCCGCGTGCACTGCCGCTGGCTCTGTTTTCACTGGGACTTCTGGCTACTGCCCTGTTTATCGCCAAATTCGAACAGCTGGATCGCACGGCGCGGCGTGCACAGTTGGATATGCAGGCTTCGGACCTGTCGAATGAACTGCAATACAAGGCTGGCGAAAATGCCGTTTATCTTAACGCGGCAGCCTCGCCTTTTTCTGCTTCACTGGAAGTGCGACGGGACGAACTGGATAGCCTGATCCTTGATATGGGAGAGCGGGCGAATGAGCGCGGGGTGCTGGGCGTGGGCTGGGTCAGGTGGATCCGGGCGAACGAAGCACCCCGGTTTGAACGCGAGCAGCGCGCGCTTGCCGGCGATGATGGTTTTTCGGTTCACCCCGCGCCGACATCGCCCTTTGCCGAGATGGCGGTGATTGCGACCCTGGCGCCGTCCACGCCCACGAACCGCGCGGTCATCGGTTACGACATGTATTCGGAGCCGGTTCGCCGCGCCGCGCTGGACGCTGCAATCAGCAGCGGCAAGGCAGCGGTATCTGGCAAGGTCCACCTGCTTCAGGATGCCGATCGGCCCGGCGCGGCCGGATTTCTGATCTATGTGCCCGTATTCCAGCGCGAGGGAAGCGGCAGGAACTGGACCAAGGGCCCGCTGAAGGGCTTCGTCTATTCCCCGATCCGGGCCAACGAATTTCTCAAGACTGCGCTGCGGCGCGTTCCGCATGAACACATCAGCGTCAGAATTTACGATGGGCCAGCCACTCCCGCCAATTTGCTGGCGGCCGCTGACAGCAACAGCGGTGACGTGGTCGAAACCTTGTCTCGCCCGGTCCAGATCGGCGATCGTACCTGGACACTGACGGTCAGCAGTGTCGAACCTCGGATGCTCAGCCCCTCTTCGCGGCTGACACTGTTGTTCGGATTGATCGTCAGCTTGCTGATTCTGGCTTTGTCGTGGTTGTTCACCGCCCGCGCCACCGAGGATCGCAAGGTGCTGGAGTGGCTCACGGCGCAGAGCGGGATCCGGCTGTCCCTCACGCGCGAACTGAACCATCGGGTCAAGAACACCTTGGCGAACGTCTTGTCGATCGTCTCGCTGACCCGGCGCCGATCCCGCGACATCGATGAGTTTTCGGAAGGTCTCACCGGCCGGATCAGGGCACTTTCGGCGACACACGATCTGTTGGCCCAGCGCGATTGGAACGACGCGCCGCTGCGCGACGTGGTGACCAGCGAACTGGCGCCATATCTCGATCCTGACGATCCGCATGCGGATGTTGACGGGCCGGACATTGCCCTTGCCCCGAACGATGCCCTGTCGCTCGGCCTGGCGCTGCACGAGCTGGCCACCAATGCCGCCAAATACGGCGCGCTCAGTTCACCGGATGGACGGGTTTCGGTACGCTGGGCGCTGGCCGAACCGGGAGTTTGCGACGTGGAATGGCGCGAAATCGGTGGACCTGAAGTTACGCCACCGGCACGCCGCGGCTTCGGCCTTGACCTGATCGAAAAAATCGTCGCGCACGAACTGAAGGCATCGGTCGATCTGCAATTTGGCAAGAGCGGCGTGTTTTGCCGCCTGAAGGTTCCGGTGCGCGACAGCGGCGAATTCGCCCTTCGGCAGCCGCGCTCCGGTTAGCCCGTTCCGCGGTACAGCGTTTTGCCCGTGCCGTCAGTCGGCCGGCTGGGCCACCGCAAAGAACAATGCCTGACTGATGGCTGCCCGAACGGTTTCTTCGCGGAAGGGCTTGGTTACCAGATAGGTTGGTTCCGGCCGCTCACCAGTCAGCAGCCGTTCCGGATAAGCGGTAATGAACACCACCGGCACCTCCCCGATCGCGAGAATATCTTCAACCGCGTCGATCCCCGAACTGGCATCAGCCAATTGGATATCGGCCAGGACCAGGCCCGGCTGGTGCTGCCGAAAGGCGTCCACGGCCTGGGTACGGGTGGTCGCGGTGGCAACAACCCGGTGGCCGATGTCGCTGACCAATGCTTCCAGCTGCATGGCGATCAGCGGTTCATCCTCGATGATCATTACGCTCGTGGCGGTTTCGTCATCGATTTCTGCAACAGCCTGCGCCACCAGCGCTTCGACCGCGTCTCCGCCGAGCCCAAGTATCGCTCCAGCTTCGCTCGCCGAGAATTCCTCAAGCGTTGTCAGGAGCAGCGCCTGGCGATGCTCCGGCGGGATGCCGGCCAGCCGCAGCTGGCTGGCGCGTTCATTACGGTCAATGCCGTCGTTCCCGACCATCTCGACATGGCCGGCGCTCCATAGCCGCGTGAAGGCCCGATAAAGCTCCACCCGGCCTTCCCCGATTTCCTGACGCAAGGCCGGATCGGCGATCGCACCTTCCAGCAGGGCACGGACATATGCGTCACCTGACTGTTGAGAGCCGCACAATGCGCGGGCATAGCGACGAAGCAGCGGCAGTTTGCCGGAAAGATGCTCAGAATAGCTCATGCGATCAACGAACCTTGGCGGACAATGCGGTTGGGGGCGAATTCAACGGATAGGCCGGCATTATAGGTTGCGCAAGGAAAGTAGGGGCAGTGCCCCATCCGGCACAAGGGTGCCGCCGCGATGCACAGGCACCGTAGTAACCATGAGCCACTCGTGTCGCCACTGCCATTTCCCTGCCACTGCTTTCGCGCTGCCCGCCTTGCGCTCGCACGCCTTTGCCGTGCCGCGTTTCGCCGCATTAACACCCTCGTTCAACGAAGACGGCGATCAATGGTTCCAGCTGTGGCCAAAAAAACCAAGCACCGGGAACTCTTTGGCTGGCTGCTGTGTTGGGGGGGCATCGTCATCGCCTTCGGAGTCCCGATATGCAAACCCTCGCTCAGATCGCCGATATGGAAACGCCGCTGACCGACCGCGAGTTTCGCAGGCAACTCGAAGGCATTGCCGCACATCTCCGCGCTTTCGCCCGTAGCCTGTGCGGCTGCCGCGACCGGGCGGACGATCTGGCGCAGGAAACCATGATGAAGGCCTGGGCCGCGCGTGCATCCTATCGTGCCGGCACCAATTTCAAGGCATGGACCTTCACCATTCTGCGCAACCAGTTTTACAGCGAGACGCGCCGCACGCGCTTTGTGGGTGAATATGATCAGGAACTGGCAGAGCGGACGCTTTGCACGCGCGGCAATCAGGAAGCAGTCGTCGGGCTGGCCGATGTGATGCGCGCCCTGGAAACGCTGCCCCCCGCCAATCGCGAGGCTTTGATCCTCGCCGCCGTCGGGGACTTCGCTTATGATGAGATCGCTGACATCTGCGGCGTTGCGCTGGGCACGGTCAAGAGCCGTATCTGCCGCGCCAGGGCGATGCTGATGGCTGCGCTTGATAGCGGCGTACTGCCCGATGCGCGGCATGATTATGTGCTGGAAGGCGATGCGATGGACCTGCTGTTCGCCGAGATGCAGGCCGCCGCCAACGGCCAGAGTCCGGCGCGAGCGGCGTGACGGACGCATCAGGCAGTTTCGCGTGAGCACCATGACTGAAATCCTGATCGTGGAAGACGAATTCCTCGTGGCACTTGACCTTGAGGATATCGTTGCGGGTGCCGGGTTTCGCGTAATCGGGATTGTCGCCGACCGTGAAAGTGCCCAGACCGTGACCGGGGCCCCGCAGCTGGCCTTGGTCGACCTTAACCTGCGCGACGGGCCGACCGGTCTGGACATTGCCCATGAACTGGCCGAGCGCCATGGCACCACAATCATTTTCGTGACGGCCAATCCCGCCCAGATCACCAATCCGCCCGGCACCGCGATCGGCTTCATCCAGAAGCCTTTTGCGGCAAACACGGTCGAGAGCTCGCTGGCATTCGCGCTGGGCACAGCTTCGGCTTCGGCCACCCCGCCATACGGCTTGCAGCCCTTCGCCTGATTGCCTTGGCCAATGCCGGGCCGCAGTGCCTGCCGTCAGCCCTTCCGCATCGCTTCACCCGCGCCTATGAGGCAGGACCAACGCCCTGATTGCGCTGCGCGGAGCCTGTTTCCTGATGACGACCCGGACTATCGAACCCACTGGCCCCCTTGCGGGGATCACCGTTCTCGACCTGTCGCGGGTGCTTGCCGGGCCGTGGTGCGGGCAGATGCTTGGCGATCTGGGAGCGGATGTCATCAAGATCGAGCAACCGGGCCAGGGCGACGATACCCGGCGGTGGGGGCCACCGTTTTTGCCAGATGGATCGCGCGATTCCGCTTACTATCTGTGCGCCAACCGCAACAAGCGCTCGGTCGCCGTCGATATTTCCCGTCCTGAGGGGCAGGCGCTGATCCGCCGGTTGGCTGCGCAGAGCGATATTGTACTCGAAAATTTCCGGGTTGGCGGCCTTGCCAAGTACGGCCTTGATTATGCTGCGCTCAAGGCGGTGAAGCCCAATCTGATTTACTGCTCGATCACCGGCTTCGGACAGACCGGGCCAGACAAGGACAAGGGCGGCTACGACTTCCTGATTCAGGGGATGAGCGGCCTGATGAGCGTTACCGGCGAAGCCGAC
>JAFLDC010000076.1 GCA_017302775.1 Sphingomonadales bacterium | reverse complement strand
GCAACCTTTGATCCTGTTGGAATCGTCCCGTATTGTCGACGCCAATGCGGCGGCGCGCAGCGCGCTTGGCGCCCATATCCTTGGACAGGACGCGCGGATTGCCCTGCGCCATCCTGCGGCGATGCAGCTGATTGAGATGGGTTCCGATGACAGCGTGACGATTTCCGGTTTCACTGGCACCAAGACGCTGTGGCAGCTCACCCGCCGCAATCTTGATGATCGTCGCTGGATCATCGAACTTTCCGACCGCAGCTCGGAAGCCGATATGGGGCGGGCCCATACGGACTTCGTGGCCAACGCCAGCCACGAACTACGAACGCCCCTGGCATCGATCGCAGGCTACGTCGAAACGCTGGCGGACGGCGGTGTTGATGAACCCACCAGCAAGCGTTTTCTCGGCATCGTCCAGCGCGAGACTCAGCGCATGCTCAGTCTGGTAGAGGATCTGATGACGCTCAGCCATGTTGAGGCTGAAAAGCACGATGCGCCGATCGATCGCATCGATCTTGGCCGATTGGCCGCGCGCGTGGTGGGTGAGGTTTCATCACTGCGCGGGAAGGAACGGGTCGAACTTGTTGGGAGCAGCAGCGGCCTTACGGTTTTGGGTGATTCGAGACAGCTCGAACAGGTATTACGCAATCTAGTCGACAACGCGCTGAAGTATGGCGCACCGGATCAAGCGGTGCAGGTTTCCGTTGATGAAACCGGCGCAGGCCGGATCGCGCTGACCGTTCGCGATCATGGGCCGGGCATTGCGCCAGAACACCTTCCCCACCTGACTCGCCGGTTCTATCGCACCGATCCAGGCCGCAGCCGTGCCTCGGGCGGCACGGGCTTGGGCCTGGCAATCGTCAAGCATATTGTCGAACGCCATAGTGGGCAGCTCGATATAGCATCGACCCTGGGCGAAGGAACTGTCGTAACGGTCGCACTGCCGTCCGCCTGAATTATCAGAATGAAGCATTCAGACCCAGCGTGATCGCATGATCGCTGGTATCGGCAGCATCAGGTACAAACGCGTGCTGGTTCAAATAGCCAACATCGAGGTTGAAATTCTTGGTCAGCGGCACGCCAAGGCTGATCGAATTGCGCATCCGCTCGTAGCCGCCAACTCGCTGGAAGCTGGTAGTATTGAGATCGATAAAGCTTTCATGCGCCACTGAGAGTGAAAACTTGCCCTGAAGCGGCAGAGTGGCCTTTACCTGCGGCCGCAGCCGCCATGCCGTGCCGGTCTGTCCTTCGCGCCACCGCTCCTCCAGCCGCAGCCGCCCGCCAACCCGTACCGGGCCGATCGCGGCTACATTGTCAAAGTTCACTTGCTGGCGGAAACGGTGTTCCCTCGCACGGAACGTCCCTTGAAGATACGTGGGGTTGAAAGTGTAGCCGAGCCACACCGTGACCTTCTTATTGACCTTTTTGCCGACCATCAGGTTCTGTTCTACTTCGTACAGACCGCGCGCGTCGCTGGTTCGCACGATCGTCTCGCTGGAGAGCCTGAAATCGTCAGGCAGTCCAACGGAAACATTCAGCGTTTCCCAATGCTGGACGTCCTCTCCAGCCAAAGCTGGCGCAGCGGTGAATGCAGTGGCGAGCAACGGCCCCGCGATCAGATAGTGGCGCAACCTTGTTCCCCTTTTCCTCTGGATGGCATGGCAGCAGTTCGGTGGGCGCGCACTATTACGATTTTATGACACATTGATGACGCAATCAGACCATTGCAAGACGGCTTTATGACAAATTCCGACCGCCCGCTTCGTTGTCATGAATCTGTCACATGGCACGGCCAGAGGCCGAAGTGAGATAACGCTATCGGAGCGATTCGTCATGACCAGTAAAGCCATAATTTCCTTCACCGCCGCCGTTAGCGCAGTGGCCCTGCTGTCAGGTTGCGGCGGTGCGCAAAGCGGCTCGCGGGAGCAAATCCGCGCGGTTGGATCGTCAACGGTTTATCCCTTTGCAAAGATCGTGGCGGACTCATTGGCGAAGTCAAACACCGCGTTCAAATCACCAATTATTGAGTCGACCGGGACCGGTGCGGGAATGAAGCTGTTCTGTGCTGGTGTAGGCGTGCAGCACCCCGACATTGCCAATGCTTCGCGCCGCATGAAGAAATCGGAATATGACGATTGCGCCAAGAACGGCGTCGACAAGATCGTTGAAGTTCAGGTCGGGCTTGATGGGATTGCCTTTGCGGAAGCAAAGGGTGGCCTCGCTCTGAAACTGACGCAGGAAGATGTCTACAAGGCGATCGCCGCCAATCCTTATGGCAAGCCCAACACCGCCAAGACCTGGAAGGATGTCAACCCGGCCTATCCCGCGGAACCGATCCTGGTCTACGGACCGCCCTCTACGTCTGGGACCCGTGATGCGTTGAAGGAACTGATCCTGGTAAAAGGCTGCGATGCCAATCCTGAAATGAAGGCGCTGAAAGAAAGCGACAAGGACAAGCACGAACAGATCTGCACCGAAGTCCGCAACGATGGTGCCTATGTTGACGCGGGCGAAAATGACAACCTGATTGTCCAGAAGCTTGAAGCCAATCCCAAGGCGGTTGGTGTATTCGGGTTTTCGTACCTTGAAGAAAACGCCGATAAACTTACCGGCTTGCCGATGGCGGGTGTCATGCCGACTTACGCCGCGATTTCTGACTTCAGCTACCCCGGCGCACGCCCGCTCTACATCTATGTAAAAGCGGCGCATCTCGATGCGATCAAGGGGCTGAAGGAATTCGTTGGCGAATGGGCGAAGCTGTGGGGCAAAGATGGCTTGCTGGCCAAGCAGGGGATGGTCGTCGCACCTGAGGATGTGCGTGCCACGAGCAGCAAGGCTGCTACCGCATTCACGCCGATGGACCCTGCGACCCTTAAGTAAACCCACGGAGCATATCACGTAATGTCGCCAGCTTTGCCTTTGCTGCTTGCTCTGGGCCTTGGTCTGGCTGCTTGGCTGGCTGCCCGCTCGCGGGCCTGGACGTTCCGTAAGGACGCCCTGGCCCGCGGTGAGGCATTGCATTCCCTGCCCAGCTATCACGCTTGGTACGTTGCCCTGTGGGCCGCGGTTCCGGCTATCGCATTTGCTGTCGCGTGGACCTCGCTCAGCCCCGGTCTGATCCTTGGCCATGTGTTGGCAGATCCGGCCGCGTCTTCGCTGCCGGCTTTCGGCATCAAGCGGGATTCCATCCTTTCTGAAGCACAGGCGGTGGCCGCGGGTGCTGCGGCAAGCACGTTTCAACCGGAATCGGCGGCCCTGGTCGAGCCGTTCCGCGCCGCGATTTCTCAGTACGGCATGATTGGATTGGTCGTTACCCTGCTGCTCGGGTTCGCTGGCGGAGCATACGGATTCCTGCGGATTCGTCCCAATTTCACCGCCCGGACCCGGGTTGAGCGGACTGTCATGCTGGCCCTGTTGGCTGCATCGCTGGTGGCGATCCTGACCACGCTGGGCATTCTGGCATCGCTGGTTTTTGAAACCGCGCGGTTCTTCCAGTTCGTCAGCCCGTTGGAGTTTCTGTTCGGTACGCATTGGGGTCCTGACCCGATGACCGACCCGGCAGCAGTGCGCCCCGAAAGCTATGGCGCCTTGCCGCTGTTCTGGGGCACGGTCTTCATCGGCGCGATTATCGCCATGATCGTGGCAATTCCGCTTGGCTTAATGAGCGCGATTTATCTCACCCAATACGCCTCAACCCGGATTCGCCGTTGGATGAAGCCGCTGTTGGAGATCCTGGCCGGCGTTCCAACGGTTGTTTACGGATATTTTGCGGCACTGACCGTCGCCCCGGTAATTCGGGATTTCGGCCTCGCGCTCGGCGTGTCCAGCGCATCCAGTGAAAGCGCGCTGGCCGCCGGGATCGTCATGGGGATCATGATTATCCCGTTCGTTTCATCCATGGCGGATGACAGCATCACCGCGGTTCCCCAGGCCATGCGCGACGGCAGCCTGGCGATGGGTGCCACGACATCCGAAACGATCAAGAAGGTACTTATTCCGGCCGCCTTGCCCGGGATCGTCGCCGGCGTGATGCTGGCAGTGAGCCGCGCAATCGGGGAGACGATGATCGTAGTGATGGCTGCGGGCGCGACTGCCCGGCTCTCCGCCAACCCGTTCGAAACAATGACCACCGTGACATTCCAGATCGTAGCGATGCTGACCGGTGAGGGCAGCTTCGATCACCCGGCAACGCTGTCCGCCTTTGCCTTGGGGATGGTGCTGTTTCTGGTCACCCTTACGCTCAACTTTATTGCGCTTCGTGTCGTCAAGCGCTTCCGGGAAGCTTATGACTGAACCAGCCATCTCTGCCCGTTTGCGCAAACGCTACGCTGCAGAGCGCCGTTTCAAGGCGCTTGGCTTTGCCGCGGTCGCCTTTTCGGGACTGGTGCTGGCGTTCCTGCTCGTCACCATGACGAACAACGCGCTCGGCGGGTTCAAACGCTGGGAGCTGCGCGTGCCGATAGACATGTCGGGCAGCGCCCTGACAATCGATCCGACACAATTGCAGGGACCGGACGCTGCACAGGCACTGCAAAGTGCCGGTTTGCCGGACGTGCTGACGTTCGCGGTGGCCAAACAAGCCGGCGACGATGCAGCTGCCCAGCTTCAGGATCAGGCCTGGCGCGAAGTGGCAGCACAATTGATCGCCGACCCCAGCAGGTTGCAGGGGACACTGCGTGTGTCACTGCCTGTCTCAGATGATCTGGCGGCAGGCGCGCGTGGTGACGGTACTGAAGGGTCGCGAGCGCTGGCGTTACGGCTCAAAAACGAAGGAAAGCTTGTCAACGCGTTTGACTGGGGTTTTCTGACCCGTTCCGATGCCACGGGCCCGCAGGCGGTCGGCATCTGGGGGGCGCTGAAGGGCTCGATGTTCACCATGCTGGTTACCCTGGCGCTGGCGTTTCCAATTGGCGTCCTCTCGGCGGTCTATCTGGAGGAATATGCGCCCCGTAACCGGTGGACTGACTGGATAGAGGTTTCGATCAACAACCTTGCCGCCGTCCCATCGATCATTTTTGGACTGCTCGGTCTGGCGGTGTTTCTCACCATCTTTCCCAATTTCCGCTCGGCGCCGCTGATCGGGGGCATGACGCTGGCGCTGATGACCATGCCGGTCATCGTCATTTCCGGCCGCAACGCGATCAAAGCCGTACCGCCATCAATCCGTGATGCTGCACTGGCTGTCGGGGCCAGTCGGGTCCAGACAGTGTTTCACCACGTATTGCCGCTGGCGATGCCCGGTATTTTAACCGGAACCATCATCGGCATGGCCCGTGCCCTTGGGGAAACCGCGCCGCTCCTGATGATCGGCATGCGCGCATTCGTTGCCAGCCCGCCTGACGGGTTCACCTCACCCGCCACGGTACTTCCGGTGCAAATCTTCCTGTGGTCGGATGAAATCGACCGTGGCTTCGTAGAACGGACCTCGGCCGCGATTATAATCCTGCTGCTGTTCCTGTTGGTGATGAACGGTATCGCCATCTACCTTCGCAACCGCTTTGAGAAACGCTGGTAATGACCACCTATCACGAACTTGACCCGATCGACGCGAAAATCGCGGCGCGTAACGTTTCCGTCTTCTATGGCGAGAAGCGGGCCATTGATGACGTGTCGATCGACATACCGACCGACTATGTGACTGCCTTCATCGGGCCGTCGGGCTGCGGGAAATCGACTTTCCTGCGCACCCTCAACCGAATGAACGATACCATCGCCGGGGCGCGGGTCGAAGGTCAGATCACGCTTGACGGGCAGGATATCTACACCTCGGGCATGGACGTCGTTCAGTTGCGCGCGCGGGTTGGCATGGTGTTCCAGAAGCCCAACCCGTTTCCGAAGTCGATCTTTGAAAACGTGGCCTATGGGCCACGAATCCACGGCCTCTCCAGCAGCAAGACCGAACTCGACGATCGCGTAGAAAAGGCACTCAAACGGGCGGGCCTGTGGGACGAAGTAAAAGATCGCCTTAATGACAGCGGAACGGCGCTGTCCGGCGGTCAACAGCAGCGCCTGTGCATTGCCCGCGCCATTGCGGTCGAACCTGAAGTCATCCTCATGGACGAGCCCTGCTCGGCTCTCGATCCGATTGCCACTGCACGCATTGAAGAACTCATCGCGGAACTGCGCGGCCGTTATGCCATCGTCATCGTTACGCACTCGATGCAACAGGCAGCCCGCGTTTCGCAGCGCACCGCCTTCTTCCACCTTGGCAAGGTGGTCGAATATGGCAAGACCACCGAGATATTCACCAACCCGCGTGAAGAACGCACCAAGGATTACATCACCGGAAGGTACGGCTAAGATGGCGCACGAACATACTGTCAAGGCGTTCGACGAGGACATCACGCGGCTGCGCGGGCTGATCGCCGAAATGGGCGGCTTGGCCGAAGTTGCCATTGGCGAGGCGATGGAGGCCCTCGTGAAGGGCAACCGCGAGCTGGCGGCCGCGGTTGTCGAGCGCGACCGGCGTATAGATTCGATCGAGGCGGAGGTTGATAAGCTGGCCGTACGCATCATCGCCCTGCGCGCACCGATGGCCGATGATCTGCGCGAAGTCATCGCCGCCCTAAAGATCGCGGGCGTGATCGAGCGGATCGGCGATTATGCGAAGAATATCGCCAAGAGCACCAACAAGGTGCAGGGACGCCGCCAGTTTGAGCCGCTTACCCTGATTCCGGCGATGTCGGAACTGGCGAGCGAAATGGTCCATGACGTGTTGACCGCCTATGCTGCACGTGATGCGGAGTTGGCTGCCGAAGTGGTCGAACGCGATGACAAGGTTGATGCCTTCTATGAGAGCATTTTCCGCAATCTGGTAAGCCACATGATGGAAAACCCGTCGACGATTTCCAGCGCCGCTCAGTTGCTGTTCGTTGCCCGCAACATCGAACGCATCGGCGATCACGCCACCAATGTCGCCGAGATGGTATATTACGCCGCAACGGGCAGCTACCTGACGGACAAGGAAGACAGGGGCTAAGGCGATGACAGCCCCTCGCCTGTTGCTGGTTGAAGATGATCCGGCACTCGCTGAACTGCTTGAGTTCCGTTTTTGCCAGGAAGGCTACGCAGTGACCGTCACCGCGGATGGAGACGAAGCTTTACTGCTGGCGAGCGAAGAAGCGCCCGACCTTGTGGTGCTGGATTGGATGATCGAGGGCACCAGCGGCATCGAGGTGTGTCGCCGCCTGCGCAAGGGCAAGGCGACCTCCCACGTCCCGATCGTCATGCTAACTGCGCGCGGAGCCGAGGATGACAAGATCCGCGGCCTGGAAACCGGCGCGGATGACTTCGTTACCAAACCATTTTCGCCACGCGAGCTGCTGGCCCGGGTCAACGCGATTATGCGCAGGATCCGCCCCGCACTGGCAGGTGAGGTGCTGATCGTCGGCGATATGACGCTCGATGCCACGGCGCACAAGGTTATGCGCCGCGGCCAGGTGGTCAATCTTGGGCCTACCGAATTTCGGCTGCTCAAGTTCTTTATGGAACACCCGGGCCGCGTATTCAGCCGCAACCAGCTGCTGGACGCCGTGTGGGGCAACGACACCGAGATTGAGCTACGGACGGTCGATGTCCACATCCGGCGCTTGCGCAAGGGTATCGAGATGGACGGCACTGCCGATCCGGTGCGAACCGTTCGATCGGCCGGATACTCGCTGGAAGCAGTTTAGCGCACGCCTGAATTTCGGGCGGTTTCGAGAGACCTCATCCGACAAGAAGGGGGCCGCTTCATGGTGGAAGCGGCCCCCTTTTTTCTTCACATCCGATCAGTCGTTGAGGTCGATCCCGCCAGGCAATGGCGGAACCGGCTGCTGCGGGGTGTCAGGATCGTCCTCATGCACTTCGACCTTACCGAGCCCAACGTGGCTGTGGTGCCGGCTGTACAGGAAGTAGACCACCAGCCCGATTGCCGCCCAACCCACAAACAGCGCCAGCGTGTATTGCGACAGGCTGAAGAACAGATAGAGGCAACCAGCCACTGCCAATGGCGCCACCAGCAACACCGCCGGAGTGCGGAACGGGCGGGCTCGGTTAGGGTCGGTCTTGCGCAGGATAAGCACTGCGATTGCGACCATCGCGAAGGCAAACAGCGTGCCCGAGTTCGAAATGTCCGCCAATGCGCCGACCGGGAACAGCGCCGCAAATATCGCCACGAAAATCCCGGTAATCACGGTAACGACGTGAGGGGTGTGATACTTGGGGTGAATTCGGCTGAGCGCTTCGGGAAGCAGCCCGTCCCGGCTCATGACGAAAAAGATGCGGGTTTGGCCGAACATCATCATCAGGATAACCGAAGGCAAGGCCAGCCCGGCAGCAAGACCGACGAGATTGCCGATCTGGACCCAACCGATTTCACGCAGCGTCCATGCCAAGGCCTCCTTCGAGCAAACGACCGATTGCCCGCCTGACGTCGCGCAAGCGGCGGCGAGCTCGGTGCTGCCGGGAGCGATTCCGTTGCCGGCAGCATCAAGAAGCGGTTGCGCGCCCACCGACCCGATCACACCCGATGCCACAAGGATGTAGAATACCGTGCAGATTGCCAGGCTGCCGATCAGACCGATCGGCATGTTGCGCTGCGGGTTCTTTGTCTCTTCCGCAGCGGTCGAAACAGCGTCAAATCCGACATAGGCAAAGAAGATCGACGCCGCCGCTGCGGAGATACCGGCAAAGCCCAAGGGGGCAAAGGGCTCGAAGTTCTCGCTCTTCATCACCGGCACGGCCAGCACCACGAACAGTGTCAGCGCGGTAATCTTGACCAGTACCAATACGGCATTGACGTAGGCGCTTTCCTTGGTGCCGATGACCAGCAGCCAGGTGACCAGCAAAGCGATCAGGAATGCAGGCAGGTTGATGTACCCCCCGGTCGCAATGGCCGTTTGAATCGCTTCGGTGTTGGTCGCGCCGAATGCCAGCTTGACCTGCGCAATCAGGGCATCCGCGTTAACCAGTTCGGTCGGCAGGTTTATGCCCAGATATTCCCGTATCAAGCCCACGAAATAACCGGACCAGCCAACGGCAACCGCGCCCGCGGCAACGGCATATTCCAGTACCAGCGCCCAACCTACCATCCAGGCCAGCAATTCGCCCATGACGGCGTAACTGTACGTATAGGCCGAGCCTGAAACCGGGACCATCGACGCCATTTCGGCGTAGCACAGCGCAGCCACGGCGCAGACGAAGCCGGCAATGATGAAGCTGATCATCATGCCCGGCCCGGCCTTTTGCGCGGCTTCTGCGGTCAGAACAAATATCCCGGTGCCGATGATCGCGCCAACCCCCAGCATGGTAAGCTGGAACGCACCAAGTGAT
>JAFLDC010000075.1 GCA_017302775.1 Sphingomonadales bacterium | reverse complement strand
CCCCCGCCTACGGTACATTCACAACGACCCCCAAGCCCGGTTGGTCAGGCGCGCGGTTTCACGATGTGCTGAGCCAGTTTGGTGTGCCCATTGTCGTTGAAACGGACGTCAACGGGGCCGCGCTTGGTGAATGGCAACGCGGCGCCGGGCAGGGCTGCACGACGCTGGCCTATACCACGGTCGGCACCGGGATCGGTACCGGCGTGGTGCGTGATGGCAAGCCGGTGATGGGTTTTTCACATTTCGAGAGTGGACATATCCTGCCGCCGCACGATCGCACGCTGGATCCATATGACGGGTTCTGCCCCTATCACGGCGACTGCCTGGAAGGGCTTGCCGCTGGTCCGGCGATTGAACGGCGTTGGGGGCAAAGCCTGTCCAAGCTGGGCAGTCCGCCGGACAAGATCGATCTGATTGCCGGTTACATTGCCTATCTCGCCGCCAACCTGGTCCTGCTCCATATGCCCGACCGCCTGATCTTTGGCGGCGGAGTGATGAAGACACCGGGGCTGATTGAAGCCGTGCGCCGGGCAACCGAACAAAAGCTGGCCGGCTATATTAAGGCGCCCCAGCTCGACAAGGGGTTGGCGCATTACATCGTGACGCCGGGGTTGGGGGACCAGGCCGGCATCACCGGTGCGATCGCGTTGGGTCAGTCAGCGCTTTAGGCGGTGTCCCGCCGGACCAAAACGGGAGCCATCTCGACCGATGGTGCGTCGGTTCCCGCAATGCGTTCGAACAGTGCCCGCACCATCGTCCGCGCGCCGTCGGCGATGTTCTGACTGATCGTAGTCAGGCGCGGAATGGTCTGCTCTGCCAGTGGCAGATCATCGAAACCGGTGACCGATATTTGTTCAGGTACGATGATGCCCCGGTCGGCCAAGGCACGCACCGCATGCATCGCGATCAGGTCCGACGCTGCTGCGATCCCGTCAACCTCAGCGCCGATGCGCTCGATATGGCCGGCAATCTCTTCGGCCATGATGTCCGACGCGAGGTGCGTGTTAAGCGTAATCGGCGCGGCCAGCCCTGCCGCACTGGCAGCATCACACAGGCCAAGATAACGCTCCGACAGCTCTGGCGCTGTGGTATCGCCAAGAAAGGCCAGGCGTTGGCGACCTGCGCCGATCAGGCAATCACCGGCCAACCGGCCGCCCAGCCGGTTGTCCACGCCAACCGTGCAATGAGTCTGACCCGCGCGATGGCTGCCCCATACCACCATCGGCTTGTACCAGGCCGCAACCCGCTCAATTGCATTGAACTGGTTCGACTGGCCGATCAGCAGAACCCCGTCGAGCATCCCCGAATCTGCGATCCGTTCCAGCCAGTCTTCGGCGTCGGGGATCACCCGGCTCAGCATGATGTCATAGCCGTTTTCCGTAAGCGCGTCGGCCAGATGGCCCAGGATGGCCATGAAGAACGGGTCCGAAAGATGCTGGCGGCGTTCGTGTCCCAAAGGCACGACCACCCCGATAACCTTGGTTTCCCGCACCCGAAGGCGCTTGGCCATCTGATTGGGACGGAACCCGTGCTGGCGGGCCAGGGCCTGTATCTTGTCACGTGTGTCTTTGTTGACCAGTTGCGAATTGGCTAGCGCGCGCGACACTGTACCAGCAGAAACTCCTGCCAAACGCGCGAGCTCGGCGATGTTGCGGATTCTTGCGGGAGGGACGGTGAAGTCGTTCATAGGGGCGGCAACTATCTGAAGAACGTGTCGTTCCAACGGCACATTTCCCTGATGATGCGATGAACCGGTTCCTGTCAACCAATGGACATGGGCGCGTGGCGGAAATGGCACACGCCCGCGAACTCTGCAATCGATTGACAAATGTTCGTTGCAATCGATTGTTGTGTGTGTCAGTGACGTGCTTCGACTTGTCATAGGGCAAGCGATTCTGATCGTCCCGAGGGAGAGGAATGATGAAAGTCACTTTGAAGAGCTGTGTATCGGCGATGTCGCTTGCGGCGATGAGCATGGTTGCGGCCCCGGCCTTTGCGCAGGAAGCGCCGGCCGATGAATCCGCCGCCGGCCTTGATGAAATCGTTGTGACAGCCTCTGGCCGCGACAAGAGCCGCCTCGATAGCGCGGTTTCGGTAACCAGTGTTGACGCGCAACTGGTTGACGCGTTCAAGCCCAGCTCTGAAGCTGAAGTGTTTCGCATGATTCCGGGGATTCAGGTTCCCGGCACCTCCGGGCCGGGCGGTAACTCGAACATCGCGGTGCGTGGTCTGCCTGTGGCAACCGGGGGTTCGCCGTTCGTCCAGATCCAGGAGGACGGTCTGCCGACGGTCCTGTTCGGCGATATCCAGTTCGGCAACAATGACTACTGGACGCGTTTTGACGCCAGCGTTGAGCGCGTAGAGTCAGTGCGCGGCGGCGGCTCGACCACCTTTGCTTCGCAGGCACCAGGTGCGGTGATCAACTACCTTAGCAACACCGGCCAGAAGGAAGGCGGGTATGTCTCGCTGTCCAAGGGCGTCAACTATGACGAGACAAAGGTCGATTTCCGCTATGGCGGACCGATCAACGATACCCTGCGCTTCCATATCGGTGGTCAATTCAAGACCGGGCGTGGGCCTCTGCACGCCGACTATAACGTCTCGGATTCCATCCAGATCAAGGGCAACCTGACTCAGGACATCGCTGGCGGCCGGGGTTACTTCCGCCTGCTGTTCAAGGTGGCTGACACACAGGAGCCGAACTACACCGGCGCCCCGGCCCTGGCCACGCTGAGCGGCAACCGGATCAGCAACGTCCAACCGTTCCCGGGCTTCGATGGACGTAACAGCTCTAACTACTCGATCTACAACCGCGATTTCCTGGTCTACAACCGCACAGGGCAGCTTGAGCGTGTCGAAATGAGCGGCATCAGTACCAAGCAGACCGCGCTGGGTGGGCAGTTCCATTACGAATTCGATGGCGGTATCACCGTTGACAACAACTTCCGGTGGTCAAAGCTGAGCGGCAGCTTCAACTCGCCTTTTGTCAACGTGCGCCGGGCATCGGGCATCGTCGGATCGACGGTGAATGGGCAGGTGGTCGGTTCGATCCGCTATGCCAGCGGTCCGAACGCCGGGGCGATCTTCACCGGAACCTATGTTGACGATAACGTCAATGTGAATACCAATATCCGTGATCTTGGCAGCCTCGCCAACGACCTGACGCTGGCTGGCAAGTTCGACATGGGCTCGTTCAAGGTTACCGCACGGGGCGGGTTCTTCTATATGAACCAGGACATCGCAATGGACTGGCACGTCAACAAGTCGTTGCGCGAAGTCAGCGGCAACAACCCGTCGCAGCTGGATCTGTACAACACCGCGGGCGCCCGCATGACGGTGGAAGGAATTTCCGGCTATAACAACAACTGGGGCAACTGCTGCGCCCGCGACTATGACCTGTCCTACACCAACACCGCACCCTACGCGGCGCTGGAGCTGGACGGCGATCTGTTCGCGATCGACGGCTCGGTCCGGTTCGAAAACGTCAAGGCTTCCGGCGGTGGCCGTACCGGTGGGGCGGAATTCAATGTCAATTCAAATGGCGTTTTGATCCCCACGATGGCCGCGAACGGCTCGGCCGAAGTGCTGAACTACAGCCGCAGCTATACCAGCTGGACTGCCGGTGCGTTGTTCAAGGCCAACCAGAACACGTCGATCTTCGTGCGTGCTTCGCGCGGCGGCCGCTTCAACGGCGATCGGCAGACCTTTGGCGGCAAGGTTGCCTCCGATGGCTCGCTGTGCACCAGCGCGATGGCTTCGGCGGGAACCTTGGGCTGCGCGGCTGACGGGGTCACCCCTTCGGTTGATTTCGTCAAGCAGTACGAATTGGGGCTCAAGAACCGCGGCGATCTGGCCGGCGGTCGTTATACGATCGAACTGACCGCGCTCAAAGGCAACTTCAAGCAGTCGACGTTTGAACTTTCGGCCACCCGCTGCCCCGGTGGTTCGGGCGGCTGTGTGATCGACGCGCGCTACAAGTCCTACGGGCTTGAGTTTTATGGGACTTACACCAACGGCGGGTTCACTTTCGTGAGCAACGCCACCTTCACCAAAGCCACCCGTTCCGGCGTGAGCAGCACCGGCACGCCAACGCCGTTCACCCGCGCTCCATACATGCCTGATCTGGTTTACACCGTGCAGGCCAGCTACGATGTGGCGGATAAGGCAACGCTGGGTGTAAACGTTACCGGTCAGTCGAGCATCATCGACGACGCTGGGCGCCAGTATCCGGGCGGGGCCGTGGTTGGCGTCAACCTGCGCGTGATGCCGCTGCCCAATGTCGAACTGGGTATCCAGGGCTACAACGTGTTCAACCGGTATGATCTGCGCGGCAGCGGCAACATCGCCGATGCTTCCGTAAACCCGGTGGTGATCGGAACCGGCCCGGCGCTTGGCCGTACCTGGACCGCATCGATCAAATACAGCTTCTGAACAAGGAGTCGAAACCCGTAGATCTTGCGGCACATCGGGGGAGGCGGTCTGTGGATCGCCTCCCCTTTGTATACGGGTCGACAGGTGTGATGCAGCAGGCCAAACAGGCGATATGAGCGTGGCGGATAACACCGACGTTGCATCGCTGCGGCAGCAGGCCTTTATGCTGCACGGCCAGCAGCGGCTCATGGAAGCGGCAGCGTCGTTCGCACGCGGGGCAAAGCTGCACCCGTCAGACCCGGCACTTGCCTTCGGGCTTGCGCAAACCCGGTATGAACTCGGTTATTCTGCAGCGAAACTTTTTGCTGCCGTTCGCCAGCTGGCTCCGGACAATCTGGACGTTGCCCGCAACGAGGCCCTGGCACTGATTTCGGAAGGGCGTGGATCACAGGCGCGCGCGTTGCTTGAATCGCTACTGGCCCGCCGTCCTGACTGGCTGGACGGGCACAAGGCGCTCGCCACCCTCAACTGGACGAGTGGGCAGCAGACCGGGTTCTCCGATCATCTGGCTGTGGCATGCCGGGCAATGCCGGGCAACGCGTCGCTATGGCTGGCCTGGTATCGCAATCTCGCTCAGGCCCGTCAGTGGGACGCCGCGCTAGCCGTGCTTGATGAAGCTGAGCGGCATCTCGGGCAGACTCCCGCCTTGCTTGTCGCGAGGCTATTCGTGGCAGTGGAATCCGCTGATGGGAATCAGGCAGAGGCACTGCTGGCGGCGACCTCCCATATTCGCGGCGACGTCGCCAGCCTGTGCCGTATTCGGTACGCCTTGCGCCAGGGGGATGCCAAACGTGCCGAGGCCGAGGCGCTACCGCTCGTCGCCACGCCGTCAGCCATGCTCTACTGGCCCTATCTGTCGTTGGCGTGGCGCTTGCTGGATGATGAACGCGCTGAATGGCTCGATCGACCGGAACAGTTGATCGTTCCGCAGGATAGCGGTTTGAGCTTGGCCGAGCTTGCTGAACTGGCCGAAGTTCTGCGCGGACTGCATAATGCCGGCGCGCCGTATATCGAGCAATCGGTCCGCGGCGGCACACAGACGGACCGATCCGTGTTGCTGCGGCACGAACCGGTGCTGCAGCGTGCAAAGCAGCGGATGCTGGACCTTGTCCGCGGTTACGTCGATCACCTGCCACCCGTTGATCCCCGGCATCCCTTGCTGGGTGCGCCGCGCGGGGATTTGCTGATCGAGGGGAGCTGGTCGGTCAGACTTCAACGGCAGGGATACAACGTGCCGCACACCCATGCGATGGGCTGGCTTTCCACCGCGTTCTACGTTTCCTTGCCGCAGCCCCAGCAGATGGGAGCACCACCGGCGGGACACATCGCCTTCGGCCTGTCGCCGGCAGAATTGGGTCTGCCGCTAGCCCCCTATCAGACGGTCAAGCCCGAGCCTGGGCGACTGGTTATCTTTCCATCGACCATGTGGCACGGCACCGTACCGTTCGACGATGGCGAGCGCCTGGTTATCGCCTTTGACATCCGCCGTCCGCGTGCCTGAGGAAAACACGATGCAATATGAAAATTCGATCCGGTCGGTCGTCATCGTTGGTGGCGGAACTGCCGGCTGGATGACCGCGGCGGCGCTGGCCAATGCCATACGCACGGGGTGTACCATCACCTTGATCGAAAGCGAGGAGATCGGCACGGTCGGCGTTGGCGAGGCTACGATCCCGCCGATACGCACCTTCAACGAAGCGCTGGGCATTGCCGAAAACGAGTTCGTTGCCGCAACTCAGGGATCGTTCAAGCTCGGCATCCAGTTCGTCAACTGGGGGCGGCTCGATCACAGCTATTTCCATCCCTTCGGGACTTATGGCCGAAATTTCGATTTCCTGCCGCTGCATCAGTATTGGCTGGCAGCCCACGCGCGCGGTGAGGCGCCCGATCTGGATGCGCTGTGCATGGCCTGGGCAGCGGCCCGGCGGGGCAAGTTCGCCCAACCTTCGACCGAACAGCGCAGCGTGCTTTCGACGTTCGATTACGCCTATCATTTTGATGCCGGACTCTATGCGCAGTTCCTGCGGCGCTATGCCGAGGAGCGCGGCGTAGTGCGGATCGAGGGCAAGGTTGCCAGTGTTGGCCTGAATGGTGAAAACGGCCACGTCAACC
Source organism: Sphingomonadales bacterium (assembly GCA_017302775.1). The sequence continues at coordinate 2,883 of JAFLDC010000075.1, read as the reverse complement.
ATGTGGTGATGGAGGAAGGGCGCCGGGTTGAGGGTGATCTGTTCGTCGATTGCTCAGGCTTTCGCGGCCTGCTGATCGAAGGCGCACTCAAGACCGGATATCAGGACTGGCGGCACTGGCTGCCATGCGACAGCGCGATGGCGGTGCCGTGCGAACGTGCGGGGATATTCACCCCTTACACCCGCTCTACTGCGCGTGAAGCCGGCTGGCAGTGGCGCATTCCGCTTCAGCATCGGACCGGCAACGGCCACGTCTATTGCAGCGATTTCATTTCGGACGAAGAAGCCGCCGAAGTTTTGATGGCGAACCTTGACGGCAAGGCACTGGCCGATCCGCGCAAGCTGTCATTTGTTACCGGACGGCGCAATCTGTTCTGGAATCGCAACGTGGTGGCAGTTGGTCTCTCGGGCGGGTTCATGGAGCCGCTGGAATCAACTTCGATCCACCTGATCCAGGCGGCGATCTCCAAACTGATCGCGCTGTTCCCGGACCGCAGTTTTGACCCGTTGGTGATCGAGGAATACAACCGCATTGCGATCAATGAATTTGAACGCATTCGCGATTTCATCATTCTGCACTACAAGCTGACCAGTCGCGCCGACAGCGAACTGTGGCGCTATTGTGCGGCGATGGATGTACCCGACACGGTCACCTGGAAGATCGAGCATTTCCGCAGGAATGGCCGGCTGGTTCAGCGCGACGCCGATCTGTTCGGGCCCCCCAGCTGGCTGGCGGTGCACATTGGCCAGGGCAACATGCCCCAGGCAACCGATCCGCTGTTGCCCCTGCGCGGGGTCGATCATGCCGAATACCTTCGCAAGCTGGAAGGCGCGCTGGCCAGGGCGGCAGAGGCCATGCCCGGTCATGCTGATTACATTGCGGCCAATTGCGCCGCGCCGGGCTGAGTCAGGCCGCGGCAAGCACACGGTGGCGCAGCATCAGTTCGGATCCGGCCATCCGATGCTGGAGCGTTGCGCAGGACTGCCCATTGTCCGTGAACAGTTCGGCACTGCCGTGATCGAGCCATAGGGTGAGCGCCGCGTGATGCCCGATCCGGAACGGCTGCGCTGTATCAAGGAAGGGCGAAACCGGATCGCGCCGGGTGAACACCACTGTATCGCCGCGTCGTTCCAACACCAGCAGTCTTCCATCCCGGTCAGACAAGGTTAGCGCAAAATCATCGGTACCGGGCAGATCGAGCCGCGCGACCATGGGTACGGACCCGTCCTTGAGCGTGGCAGAAGCTATCGCCGCGATGGCCGCAGGCTCGGCTTCCTGACGCAGCACATATTGCCCCGCCACGGGCTGGAATGACAAACGCCGGGGCAAACTCATCGCCCCTCGCCAGCCCTGTCGGGGCAACCGCCCCTGATAGGTGTGATTGCCCATCCACCCGATCCACGCCGGGCGGCCCTGGGCGTCGCGCGGTTCGTGCCAGGCGATTGCCGCATAAAAATCCTGGCCCATGTCAGCCACTTGCCAAAGCGGGTTCAGTGGTGGACCGTCCGGCACAAACCGGATTCCATCGAAAGTTCCGGTTTGGTACAGCGCACCAGACCCGGGCGCCCCCCGCAGTATATCCACCTTGAACAACCAACGGGTTTGGTCCGTCCCCTCCACCGGCAGCTCAATCAACAGCGGGCACTCCCAAATCTCGCCAGGAGCGCCTGCGCCGTGGATCACCGACATCTCGTCCCATTGCCTGAGATCATGCGAAGCATAGATCAGCGCGCGCTGTTCGTTGGACAGCACCACCACCATGATCCAGCGCCCGGTTGGTTCATGCCAGAACACGTTGGGATCGCGGAAATCCGCCATCCCCAGATCGAGCACGGGATTACCGGCATACTTGTGCCAGGTTCGCCCATGATCGTTGCTCCAGCCAAGGCACTGGGCCTGAAGGGGGTGCTCGTTCAGCCGCGCGCCAGTATAGATCGCGACCAGTGCGTCGGTGCCGAACCCGGCTGAGCCGTTACTGTCGCAGACCGCGGATCCAGAAAAGATCGCGAACTGGTCGTCTTCCAACAGGGCTGGCGGCAGTTCTTGCCACGTAGCAAGGTCTGGGCTGATGGCGTGACCCCAGCTCATGTGGCCCCAGTCCTCGCCGTGCGGGTTGTACTGATAGGACAGGTGCCATTCGCCGTGGTGGTAGACCAGGCCATTTGGATCGCTCAGCCAGTTGGCTGCCGGGGCGTAATGATAGATCGGACGCATGATCGATCAGTCCGCAATGGTCACGCGGTCGCCGGCGAAGGCAAGGGAGAACACCGGGGCTGGGGTGCCGCCGAACTGGCCGCGCAGCAGTTCCGGGTATTGTGCGAAACTGCGGCCGTTCATTCCCCAGTGGTCGATAAAGCTCCATACCGCGCCTTCGCCAGTAACCCACCAAGAGTAACCTTGTGTGGGCTCGCTGGCCGGATTGGCTGCAACCAGACCGTCGCCGTTGACCGGTTTCCATGGCCCGTGCAGGCAATCCGCGACCATGGCATAGAGCCCGTTCGGACCGGCCACTGTTCCCGGCTTGAAGGTTCGGCGCTGGGTAGACCAGAACAGGTAATAGCGCCCGTCCCGCACCACAATGTGCGGTCGTTCCAGCTCGTTGTTGACCCCTACCGCTTCGACCAGCGGATCGCCCAGTCGCCACGATCCATCGCCCTCATCCAGTGTGGCGAGGCCGATTACGCCGTTGTAGTCGTCGTCGCTCCATCCCGCGCTGGCGGTGAACAGGATGTGGCAAAGACGGGTCTCCGGATCGCGGAACCAGGCCGGATCGCGAAAGGCCTTGATCAGGCCAGGCTTGCCGTCGGCTTCGGCCGCGACCACATAGCGGCGCCCGTCGGCCTGAACGATTTCACGCGGTTCGTCCCAATTGCCAGGACCACC
>JAFLDC010000074.1 GCA_017302775.1 Sphingomonadales bacterium | reverse complement strand
GTGCGGATCGCTACCGGCGCTTTGATGCCGGACGGGGCCGACATGGTGCTGCTGCAGGAAGACATTGCCCGCGCCGGGGATATGCTGCAATTGACAGGCACCGCGCCCTCGCCAGTCGGCCGGCATATCCGCCGCTGCGCAACGGATTTCGGCGCCGGAGACGAATTGCTTCGTGGTGGATCCCGGATTGGCCCAGCGCAACTTGCCCTGGTTCTGGCCGCTGGACATTCACACATTGCCGTGCGGCGATTGCCACGTATCGCCATTATCGACACCGGCGATGAGTTGACCGACAATCCGGCCCAATGCGCCTCGCATCAGATCCCGGCCAGCAACGGCATCATGTTGGCCGGGATGATCGCCACTGCTCTGCCCGCACAGATCGAGCGTATCGGTCCCGTCGCAGATGACAAGGACGCACTCGTCGCTGCGCTGGACGGTGCCCGGAGCGCCGACGTGCTGGTAACCAGCGGCGGTGCTTCGGTTGGCGATCACGATCTGATCGGTCCAGCGCTCGAAGGATGGGGGGCGGAAATCACTTTCTGGAAGGTCGCGGTCAAGCCAGGCAAGCCGCTGATGGTCGCGCGGCGTGGCACGCAGCTTGTCGTCGGGCTTCCTGGAAATCCCGTTTCCAGCCACGTTACGGCCCATCTGTTTCTACTGCCGCTGTTACGCGCGCTGCTGGGTGCCGCAGCACCTCTGCCGCGCGCGATCACGGCCAGAGCCGCCCATGACTTGCCCGCCGCCGGTGACAGGGACGAATTCGTGCGCGCCTCATGGGACGGCAATAGCGTAACCGCTCAGCTCAATCAGGATAGCGGCGCGCTTGGCAGCCTTGCGGCGAGCAATGCCCTGATCGCCAGACCAGCCGGCGGCCCTCCATTGGCCGCGGGATCGGATGTTCCGGTCTATCTGCTCGGAAATGGCGGAATAGCTTGACTCACTGTTGGACGTTGCTTAATTGTTCCGTATTCGTTCACTGAACGGTACTGGAACATTCCCGTTCCGGCCCGTTCCATCGGAGTGATGCCGGCATGCTTACCCGCAAGCAGCACGAACTTATCCGCTTCATCCAGACCCGTCTTGAAGAAAGCGGCGTCTCGCCCTCGTTTGAGGAAATGAAGGAAGCGCTGGATCTCAAGTCCAAGTCTGGGGTGCACCGACTGATCTCGGCGCTCGAAGAGCGGGGATTTATCCGCCGGTTGCCGAACCGGGCGCGCGCTCTGGAAGTGTTGCGCCAACCCGAAGACGTTTCGACCGCTGCGCCGACCCGCGCCGCCAATTCGAATAGTGCGGCCGCAGTGATCCGCGCGCCAGAAGCCCGACCTGCTCCGGCCAACGACGTGATCGAGATTCCGCTACATGGGCGGATCGCCGCCGGTGTGCCGATCGAGGCGATGGAAACAGCGGCAATGCTGCCGGTCCCTGCCGCGCTGCTCGGGGCTGGAGAACATTACGCGCTGGAAGTGTCGGGCGATTCCATGATCGAAGCAGGCATTCTTGATGGTGACTATGCCTTGATCCGCCGCACCGATTCTGCCCGCGATGGCGAGATCGTAGTAGCCCTCGTCCGGGGTGAGGAAGCAACGCTCAAGTATCTCAGGCGCGAATCCGGACGGGTACGGCTTGATCCTGCGAATGCCGCTTACGAACCGCAAATCTATGATCCACGTGACGTAGTAGTCCAGGGGAAGCTGGCTGGGCTATTGCGACGCTATCACTGATAGGCCCGATGCGGGTGGCTGTGCGCCCGGCCGCTTAGATGGGCGCGGTGGTGCAGAACGCCACCAGCCGTGTTCTCCCTGCTCTTCGGCAACGGTTTTATACGTTCCTGCGGAAAGGTCGATTGTCAGACCGCCGGATTCGTCAAGCATCCGGCGGTCTGCTTTGAGCCAGCGTGGCTGGCAGGATCGCGGCAAATAGCGCGCTGCGACCACGATATCGCTGCGTTCGCATGCAGCGGCAAGCTCTCGTTCCGCCACGTAGTCAGTGCCGCGTGCCAACAACAACTGCCAGTTGCGGCCATCCCGCTGAAGCGCAACGGCACAGAAATCCCGGTTGCAACGTGCCTTGGGCCAATCGTCCAGCATCCGCAGCTCACCATTCATTCCCGCGCTTTCGGTAAGATTGTCACGCGTATAATCGCTGCGAGTCTGTCGTAGCACCAGCAGTGTACCGGTTGCTTCGCCCGTAATCCCGACATGGCGCCCATCGCCAGAAACCAGCAGATCAGGTGCCTTGGCCTGACTGAGCAGCGCCAATCCGAGCAGCGCCGGAACCAAGCCGAGCAAACGTCCGCGCGATTGCCACAACGCGATCCATAGTCCGCCAAAAATGAACAAGGCAAAAGCCGGTCGGCTCATTGCCGGCAACATGGTTACTGCCCCGGGAATGGCCGCAGTCGTGTGCGCCAGCGCAAGCAAAAGCTCAAGCGATTTGCCCGCCAGCCACCAGAATGGGGCCCCGGCGCCAACGGTATCGAACAACAGCCCCAACGCGATCAACGGCATCGAAGCCAGGGTCGTCAGCGGAATGGCAATGACGTTGGCCAGCGCACCATAGACCCCAGCGCGGTGAAAGTGGAACAGCCCGATCGGCATCAAGGCCAGTTCGATCACCACCCCGGTCAGCAGCAATCCCCCCAGCTGCCGCAGCCCCTTGGCCCACCACGGTTGATCACGCGGCGCATTGAACGCGCGCATCGGCGCCGCCCCATGCAGGGCAACGATTGCGATCACCGCGGCGAAACTCATTTGAAAACTCGGCCCGACCAACGCTTCTGGCCAGATCAGCAAGATCAGCCCCGCCGCAATCGCAACCATCCGCATCGACAAGGGTTCGCGCCCGATTGCCAGCGCGGCCAGAACCAGCAGGGCGCCGATGCACGACCGGATCGTAGGGACTTCTGCCCCGGTAAGAAGCGTATAAGCAATTCCTGAGGCGGCGCCCGCCCCTGCCGCCACCAGCGGCAGACGCACCCGGAGCGCCAACCATGGGATCAGCGCCAGCAGTCGCAGCGCGAGCACGAATGCCGCGGCTACAACCGCGCTGACATGAAGACCGCTGACCGAAAGCAGATGCGTGAGCCCCGCGTCGCGCATTGCCGCCTCGTCAGTTTCGGCAATCGCGCCGCGATCTCCGCTGGCAAAGGCTGCCGCTATTGCGCCGGGCGAGCCTGACAGTTTGCTGCGGACATGCTCCGACAAACTTCGTTGCGCCGAGCGGATTCGCCCGCCGCTGGCCGGACTTGGCGCTATCACTCGCACCGGGCCGATGACGCTTCCGGTTGCGGCAATCCCGGCAAACCAGGCGCTACGGCCAAAATCATAGGAACCTGGCAGCATGGGAGGGGCTGGCGGGACCAGTCTGGCCCGCGCCTGTATTCGGGTGCCTTCCACCAGCGCAGGCAGGTCTCGCTCCTGATCAAGGTTCACCCGAACCTTGATGGCTCGCTGCCCGCCAGGCTCACGAGTCGCCAGGATCAGCCGGACCCGCTGCTCGGCGGGCTGCTCTTCCCGGTCCAGGATGACCGCATCAAGCACTGTGACCACGGGCTGGGCGATAGGCTCTGCTCCAACAACTCTTGCCTTGGCCCAAACGAGCCCGCACCCGCTCGCTGCAGCCAGCCCGACAACGATGAGGGCGCGCCGCAAATATATAAACCGGCCCTCTGCGCCGAATGCCGCGAATGCGATCAGCGCCAGTCCCACCCCGGCCACCATGATGGCCAGCCATTGCCACCAGTTCGGCGCTGCGAACCAGCCTGCAATTCCGGCGGCAAAGGCCACCACCGCCCACGGTCCCTGATCCACCCCCGCAGCCGTCAGGAAACGTTCGATCTGCGCAAGTGCGCTGGACAAGTTCAAACGGTTGCGCCAAGGGTTATGTTGCAGTGCAGCGCCGCCCGTCGGCGTGCTGGCTGAAGGCACGTGAGGCAGGGCTTCGCTGGCCATGGCAGGCACGAAACAGGAAAGGAAGATCAATGGCAAGTGCAAGCGCCATGTCTGTTCCGGGAACGGTACACAGCGGTGGTGTTTTTGGCACTTTCCAGTTCATCCTTCGAGGGCTTGCAAATACCCTTGGCAGCGCGCTAACCGGGCTGCTGACTTCCCCAGGTTATGTTTGTGTTCCGGCCAGGCTGGACCGCACCGGATCGATAACGCAGGTTACTGTGTCGGCCAGTGCTCTGGTCAACCGGATTTGAGGAGACAGGTAAGGTGGGCAACCAGGTTAAAATGAGCACTGGCTCGGGCGATTTTGATTATCCGGTGCTATCGGGAAGTCTTGGTCCAGATGTCGTTGATATACGTAAGCTTTATGCTCAAACGGGGATGTTCACCTACGATCCCGGCTTCACCTCGACCGCCAGCTGCGAAAGCGCGCTGACCTACATCGACGGTGATGAGGGCGTCCTGCTGCACCGCGGCTATTCGATCGAGCAGCTTTCTGAGCAATCCAGCTTCATGGAAGTCAGCTACCTGATGCTCAACGGCGAACTGCCGAGCAAGGCAGAACTGGCTGATTTCACGCACACGATCACCCGGCACACGATGCTGCATGAGCAACTCGCCACGTTCTATCGGGGTTTCCGGCGCGATGCGCACCCGATGGCGATCATGTGCGGCGTGGTCGGCGCGCTATCCGCGTTTTATCATGACAGCACGGATATCGCCGATCCGGTGCACCGCAAGATCAGCTCGCACCGACTGATCGCCAAGATGCCGACGATTGCGGCGATGGCGTACAAATATTCTGTCGGCCAACCCTTCGTCTATCCGGACAATTCGCTGTCCTATACCGGCAATTTCCTGCGCATGACCTTTGGGGTTCCCGCCGAGAAGTATGAAGTAAATCCGGTGGTTGAACGCGCGATGGACCGCATCTTTATCCTTCACGCCGATCATGAGCAGAACGCATCCACCAGTACGGTGCGCCTTGCCGGTTCATCAGGCGCGAATCCCTTCGCCTGCATCGCGGCTGGTATCGCCTGCTTGTGGGGCCCGGCCCATGGCGGGGCCAACGAGGCCGCGCTGAACATGCTCAAGGAAATCGGTACGCCGGACAAGATCCCGCACTATATCGAACGGGCCAAGGACAAGAACGATCCGTTCCGGCTGATGGGCTTCGGTCACCGCGTTTACAAAAACTATGACCCGCGTGCGACCGTGATGCAGAAGACAGTTCGCGAAGTTCTGAGCGCCTTGAATGTCAAGGATCCGATCTTCGACGTTGCGCTGCAGCTTGAAGAAATGGCGTTGAACGACCCCTACTTCATCGAGAAGAAGTTGTTCCCGAACGTGGATTTCTATTCAGGTATCATCCTGTCTGCAATTGGCTTCCCCACCACGATGTTCACCGTGCTGTTCGCTCTGGCGCGCACCGTTGGCTGGGTCGCACAATGGAATGAGATGATCAGCGATCCCGGTCAGAAGATCGGTCGTCCCCGCCAGCTGTACACTGGCCCGACGGTGCGGGATTACGTCCCCCTCGACAAACGCTGAACGACGCCGGCTTCCCGCCCGTTCGTTCGGGCGGGAAGTGGTATCAATTCAAACGATATCAGCATCAGGCCGGTCCGTTGGGGAACGTGCCGCAACAGCCTGCGCTATCCGCCTGGGTCAGTTTTCATCGCCGTCAGCTGATGGATCCGCGTCATAATGCCCGGTCGTGGGGGCAAGCGCCAGGAGATCGGCCGGCACTTCGAGGATGAATCGGGCCCCCTGCCCCGGTGCACTTTCAACCGACAGGTCGCCCCCCATCGCGCGGGCCAATCGCCGCGAGATGTACAGACCGAGGCCTGACCCACCGTCCTCCCCGCTACGCCCAAGCCGTTCGAATTTCTCGAATACCCGCGCTTGTTGGTCCTCGCTGAGCCCCGGCCCCTGATCCGCCACGATCAAACGCGCGCGCGCGCCGGCATCCTCCAGCCGGATCCAGATCTGCGAATTTTCCGGCGCATAGCGGATAGCGTTCCCGACCAAGTTAAGCAGGATCTGCAAAACCCGGCGGAACTCGGCAATGGCGGGTAGATGCTCATCCTGGCGCGGGGCATCAATCGTAATGGTTCGCTCCTGAGCGCGAACAGCAAGGATACCGGCTGCGCGGCGCGCAACGTCAGCCAGATCGATCCGATCCGGAGCGGTGTTGAATTCTTCCGACTCGACCACTTCAAGGTCAGTCAGATCTTCGACCAACGCCAGTAAATGCTGACCAGCCGCTGCAATATCGGCGGCGTACTGGCTATATTCATCCGCCAGGGGGCCGGCCATCCTGGTGCGGATCGTTTCCGCATTGGCGATAATCCGGGCTATCGGTTGCCGCAGTACCGGCGCAATATCGCGGCCAACCAGGCCCGGCTCATTGCTGGGCATCACGGGCGCACTGACCGCAGTTTTGATTACAGGCAACGGCGCGGGGATTTCAGCGGTCAAACACAGTTCGAAACCGTTGGGGTCCTGGCCTGGCTGCGTTTGCGGAATCAAAGTTGCCCGCCAGGCCCGATCCGAGCCTGCGATCGTCACTTTCGCCCCGTCCAGCAATCGCCAATGCATCGGCTGTTTGTGATTGGCCCCTTCAACGGTGACGAAATCCGTCCAAGGTTTGCCGGCACCGCGGGACATGGCACTGGTAAGCTCAGCCAGATCAATCGCATCGCTATCAACTGACAACACATTTTGCTGCGCATCAAGGCGAGCGACCAGTTCTGCCAGAGTCCTGTCAATCGCGAGCCGGTGTCCGGCAATGACTGCGGGGTCTTCAGGTTTCAAGGCAGTGGCCTGCCATGCACTGATACGTATCACGCACCCGCCAGCATCGACAGGCTCGACCTCGACCCAGGCCGATATGTCTTCGCGGCCATTTGTCGCACTTATTCGGCGCGCCAGACGCAGGCCGTAGTTGCGCGCTTTGCCTTCCAGCTCGCGCAATGCCGGAATGGCAATCTCACCGGGAAATTCGCCGCCACAATCCGCCTGCAATCCGCGCAGCAGATCTGTGGCAGCGATAAGGTGCCCCGCTTCGTTCGTCTGGCCTTGTGCCGGAATTGCCAAATCCTCGCTCACGTGCGTCAGCTGCCCGCAAACGATGCAGAGCCTGCCAGCAGTGCCGCCGCATGGTCGCTGGCGAGACTGTCGAACCGGTCGGGAAGGGTCACATCCGGATGAATCGCCATGAACTGCTCGGCAATTCCATCAGACTTCAACCCCGCAGCGCGCAATGCCAAAGCCAATCGCGCCACTTGTGATTCGTTGGTCGCCAGAACGATCATGTCACGGTCCTGTCCGGCTGCGATCGCCAACGCGCTCAGGAAAATTGCGACACCTCCATGCGAAACAGACAGCGCTGCCATAGCGCCCCCGCCCATACCCATCAGCAACCGCGAAATCAGGCCCAGGCGACTGCGCCCTTCGTCAAAAGTGCCCCGCAGCTGTTGCTCGACAGCTAAGATATGCGGCTGGATCGCCTCATCCTCGCCGCAGGTTGCTTTTAGGGTCAGCAGCACCCCATGCAGCAGATCACCCGGCAATTCGAACAGCGGAAGCTGCATGCGCCGCTGTGTCTGAATGAATCGCGCCTGTGCTGCCATCAGCGCCATTGCACGCGCCGCAATCTGCGCCTCGCTAGAGGCCGTCAACGCCTGCAAAAGCGGCGACAGCACCGGATCAACCGCCATACGGGCCTGCAACCGGTTGGTCAGTTGCCATTCCAACGCAAGCGCATGGACGTGTGACAGCAATCCGCAATGACCAACGAACCCCGTAGTCAAGGCCGAGATCGTTTCGGCGGAATGCTGACGCGCGTCGGGGTTGCCCGCAGCTTCGCTCACCATGTCCAGCAGTTGGCTGGCCATATGGTCCATCATTCCACGCATCGCGGCGATGATCTCATCACTGAACACGGAGTGTTCATCATTGGCAAGCAGGTGACGCAGGATAGGCGGAATCGACGCGGCGACCGCGTCGCCACGGGCCAGTTCGTCTCGCATCACCGATTCAACCGGCACGGTTGCTTCAGCCTGGGCAGCATTCTCAGTCATGCCTGTTCCCATAACCTTGCTTGGTTAAGGTCGCGTTAGCCGCGATTGTCCGACGGGATCACGATCCCAATAATGGCAGCAAGGACCGCCGCGATGTGAATCGCCGCAGAACCCACTCCTCCTCCAATCGCCACAGTCAGGAAAATTGCCAGGACAGCGCGATCGGCAAACCAGCCTGTCCAGCGCGGGGCTAGCAATCTCGGCACTATCCGCAGCAGTGCGATCAACATGAACGAGGGGAACAGCCGGTCAATAAAGTGTTGGCCGGGATGCATTTCGGTCCCCCAGGCAGCCAGGACTACAATGATGCCATCAAGCAGCCATCCATAGAGCTCCTTGCGAGCAAGCCCGGCCGGTCCCCGCCCCATATCCGACTCGATCCTGGCCAAGAGAACTGCAGTTTCCCGCAGGATCCAGCCGATCGCGACGAAGCCCAGACCCACCGCGGGAAATCGTAACCACCCCGCGCCAATCGCCAACAACGCTGCCAACGCAGCGGCAATTCCCACCGCGCGTGCGCCGCTTCCGGCATGGAGCAAGGCAGGGCCGAACTTGCGCACTGCCACCAGAGCCACTCCGCGCGCCGCGCTGGGCGCACCATCATCCTGGGTGCGCTGCCGAATCCAGTGCGGTTCCAGATTGTGTGCATCGTCCTCGCTGCGAACGATGGACCAGAACAGGCCCTCATTGCCCGATTGCGGGATCGGACGCTGGCGAATACCGGCCTGGAGCGCAATCCGCAGAAGCGCCGATCCTGCGTCGCAATCTCCTGGTAGTTCGGCCAATCGCTCCATTAATCTGCCCGGCAGCCGCATCGCGCCGGCTGAAGCCCAATTGGCGTCGATCCGCTCAAAGCCAGCGGCAAGACCCTGATCAATCGGCTGCACCAGAACGGCCTGCCCTTCATCAAGCAAAGCTGCTGCAACAGCTGTTGAGGCGAAGAGGCCATCCGCCAGAACAAAAATCTCGTCAACCGCAGAGACCATCCCCAGCAGTGCCCGCGCCTGCCCGATCAGATGGAACTGAGCTCCGCCCGCCTCGACAAGATGCTGAAGCTCGAGAATGTCAGGCGACAGACCGCGCGCGATGCAAATCACGCGTTCACAGCGCAACTCGGCGGCAAGAGCTACCTGCTGGCGCGCAATCGTCATGCCCCCGATGCGCAGAAGCGCCCGCGGGTGATCGCCTCCCGCTGTCGCAGGCTCCAGCATTGTGAGAATTGCGACCCGCAGCGTCGTTCTCCGCATATTCGGGATGGATCGCGGGTTTTAGTGAACTATGGTCTGAGTGCCAAGCCGTTGCGTACCCCGGAGCGGTGCGACCGGCTCAAGCCTCTGCGAATTCGTCGAGAAAAGTCTTGATGCGGCGCAGCACACTGGGATCGCCCGGTGCGCCTTCCAACGC
>JAFLDC010000073.1 GCA_017302775.1 Sphingomonadales bacterium | reverse complement strand
GGGCTTCCAGCCCGCCTTCCAGGCGTATCCGAATATTGCGGCCATCGCGGATGACCTCTGCAAGGGCATGGCGTGCCACCCACCAACTGCGATGCACCTGTTCGCCGGCGATCCCATCCATTTCGGTAACGGCATCGCGCATGCGCAGCAGGATCAACCGCGACCCATGGCGGGTGTGGACGCGCAGATAATGATCCTCCATCTCCAGTGCGAGCACATCCTCGGCGCGGGTGGGAGGGATTCTACTGAGGAACCGCGGTTCGGAATTCATCGCCGGCGCATCAGGAATCGACCTGTCGGTCACTTGCGGGGCTTCGGTGCGGCGATCGCGCAGGATGTAGAATAACAGGGTAACGGCGGCCCCTACCGCCAAGACATTGGCGTACATCGTCATCGCCGCGTCAAGCGATAGCGGGCGTGACCGACCGGGCAGCCGTTCGATCAGCAGCATCATCGCCGTCATTGGGGCCGTCGCTAGCAGGCAACCGGCCACCCACAGGGGGCCCTCCGGTAAGTCCAGTCGCGTACTCACCCGTGACGCCATGCCCGCGATCGGCCGATAGCAGGCGTAGCCAGCCCATGAGAGCCCAAGCCAATATAGCAACCGCATGGAGAGCGGCGCCGCGAATGTACCGAACGGGCCCAGGATCGCCAGGACCAGTCCGATGACGCTCATCACGCCAAGATCGATCACCAACTGCCTCATCTCCGCTCGTTCTAATGCCCGTTCGCGCTTCGTAAAGTGGCGGCACGGCGGTTTTATGCGCAATTCACGCAGTTTTTTGGCGATTGGCGCAGCCGCGCTTGTCCGCCGAGCGCCGCCTGGCAGGGATGAGACATCGCAATTCAACAGGAGCCTTCCCGATGTCCAATACCGCCGCCGCGCCCTCTCCCAAGAAGTCGGGTTGGAGTGATTTTGAACCGGGTCCGGCGCTGCGCGGCGCCATTATCGCGGTGGGCGTTACGCTGACATCGGCCAGCCTGATTGCCGTTACCCGCGCCCTGGCCGGAGTAGTACCGGATCATGGCGGAGCACATTCGCTCGCGGTCATACTCCATCTTGCGACCGTGGTCCCCTGCCTACCGCTTGGTGCCTGGTTGCTGCTGAAACGGAAAGGTACGCCCCAGCACAAGGCGTTGGGCAAGATCTGGCTGGTGTTGATGGTGCTGACCGCCCTTTCGGCGGTGTTCATCCGCCAGTTGAACAACGGATCGTTCAGCCCGATCCATCTGTTCGTCCCGCTCACCATCTGGGGGGCGTGGCAGGCAATTGCCACCGCACGGGCCGGCAACATTGCCAAACACCGCCAGGGCCTGATCCGGTTCTACCTTGGGGCCCTTACCATTCCGGGTGTTCTCTCATTTCTGCCCGGACGCATGATGTGGGCCTGGCTGATCGGATAGCAGCGTTAGTCTCCGAAAGCATCGCGCCGGGCCGCTTGCCGCATCGGATCCATAGCCAGCACCGCAAGGTCATGCAGCGTGCCGGTGGCATCGCGGACCTGGCCTTGCAACATTGCTTCTGCGCGAAAGCCGCATTCTTCGAACAAGGTGATGGCGCCGGTCTGATCGGGGGTCATCCGTGCGGTGAGCTTGGTGGCACCTGCCCCGGTTGCAGCGGTGATCGCTGCATCAAGCAGGAACCGGCCCAAACCCTTGTTGCGCATGGCCGGGCCGACGAGGAGCCGCAAATCCCAGACGTGTGGCGACCAGCTATAGCGATCAGACAGCGCAGCCACCGTCGCGACGATGGCATCGCCGTCCAGCGCGATCAGACTGACTATCTGTCCGGCTGCTTCGTTGGTTAGCCAGGCGTCCAGCACCTTGGGCTGGCGGATATCACGCGCCAGGAACAGCAGATCGTGGGTCGGCATGGCCGAGGCAAAGGCGGCAAGCGCCGGAATATCGGCTCGTGTCGGCGAACGAACGGTAATCGCCGTGTCGCCAAAGGTATGATTGTCGCTCAAACGCTCTTTGCTCCTAACCAGCTGTCCAGTTTGGGCCACATCCGTTTTACCGCGTTGGGTCCGGCAATCAGGCTGACGTGACCTCCCTTCAGAACCACCTGTTCCTTGTCAGCCGATCCAATCAGCCCGATCAGCGGGGCGGAAGCGTTAGTGGTGACGATGTGGTCATGCTCAGCAGTAACGTGCAGGAACGGGCATGAAATGCGGTCCAGCGCAACCTGACGCCCGCCCACCTTCAGCGTGCCGTTCAGTAGCTGGTTGTCCCAAACCAACTGTTTGGTCGTTTCGCGAAAATACTCCCCTGCCAAGGGCAACATGTCATTGCTCCAGCGGTCGAACATCCGATGGCCCTTGACGAATTCCTCGTTCCACATGTTGTCGAGCAAAGCGAAATTGGCGCTGGCCCGCCCCGCCGGTCGCAACATGTCGAACGCGGTCAACAGCATTTCGGCTGGGGCCATGCCCAGCGTGTCCACCAGCTTGTCGACATCGAAATAGCGCGGATCGGACCAGGCCCGGAACAGCGTCATCGCCTGAAAATCGACCGGTGTTGTGAATACCGCAAGATTTTTGGGGCCGACGGCGTGATTGAGGCCCGACCACAACACCGACAGCACACCGCCCATGCAATAGCCGACCAGGCTGACATCGCTTTCGCCGGTGGCGCTTTGCACTTCCGCAATTGCGCCGCCGACGAAGCCTTCAACGTAATCCTTGAGTGCGAGACCGCGATCTTCGGCGCGCGGCGCCTCCCAATCGAGCATGAACACATCGTAGCCGCGCAGCAGCAGAAACTCTACGAGGCTTTGACCCGGGACCATATCGAAGATGTAGCCGCGATTGGTGGTTGCCATCACCAGCAGCACCGGCACGCGGTACACTTCATCCACCAGCGGGTGGTAATGATAGAGCCGCATCGGGCCGCGATTGACGATCACATCCTTGGCGCTGGTCCCCAGCACGGGCGCGGGTGAGGCGAGATAGCCCAGCCCCTTGAGATTGCGCTGAATCGCCCGATCGACGGCCGTTTGCGCCGAATCGAGGTAGCCAGCGTCCATCAGGCAGGCGGCTTCCGGGTGCGGCGCACGGTCGGCCGCCCGGGGACAGCAGCTTCGGGCATCTGCGTGCGCAGCATGGCCTCGATCCGCGCGAGGCTGGCCTCGACCGCACCGATCCGCGCGCCCAACGCCTCGATATCGGCGCGGCTTGGCAGGTTGGCCGCTGCGAGCACCTTGCCGCTGGCTTCATTACTGACTGCCTGAGCTTGGATCGCTGCACCGCTCATCGCTTGCATCGCCTGTGCGGCCTCGGGCTTGGCGAGCCATTCGGTGCCATGCTCGTTCACGAACTTTTCCCACTGCCCCATCATGGTGCGGGCAAAGCCGAACGGATCCAGATCAGGCTTGTCGCTCATCCCGGCACAGGTTTGCGCCAGGACGATGTTTCGTCAAGCGATTCAGTCGGCAGCGTCGAGTTCATAGGCCGAATGCAGCACGCGCACCGCCAGTTCGGTCTCGTCTTCGTCGATCAGGACCGAAACCTTGATCTCGCTGGTGGAGATCGCCTGGATGTTGATGCCGCGGTCGGCCATCGCCCGGAACATCGTCGCCGCAACGCCGGCATGACTTTTCATGCCGACCCCGACCACGCTGATCTTGGCGACTTTGCCATCGGTGATGATCCGGTTGAAGCCGATCGCCTCCTTCTGGGCATCAAGCAGGGTCTGCGCGCGGAGCAGGTCGGCGCTGGGAATTGTGAAGGTCACGTCGGTCTCGCCCTTGTCGCGCCCAACGTTCTGGATGATCATGTCGACGTTAATGTTCGCCGCGGCGAGCGGGCCAAAGATTGTTGCTACCGCCCCCGGCCGATCGGGCACGCGGGTGAGAATGACCTTGGCTTCATTCTTGTCGGCGGCGATGCCGGTGATGAGCTGGCGTTCCATGTCCAAACCTTCCAATTCTTCGTCGCTGACAATCATGGTTCCGGGGATTTCGTCGGCTGGGGTCGCGTCGTCGTCGATGAAGCTCGACAAGACCTGGACGCGCACTCCTTCCTTCATCGCCAGACTGACCGATCGGGTCTGCAAAACCTTTGACCCGACCGAGGCAAGCTCGAGCATTTCCTCGTAAGTGACGGCCTTCAGCTTGCGCGCCTTGGCCACAATCCGTGGATCAGTCGTATAGACGCCATCGACATCGGTGTAGATGTCGCACCGGTCAGCCTGGATCGCGGCGGCAACGGCGACCGCTGACGTATCGGATCCACCGCGCCCCAGCGTTGTGATTCGGCCTGCGGGAGACAGCCCCTGAAAGCCAGGGATAACGGCAATTTCACCGCCCGCCATGCTCGCCAGCAAAGCTGCGCTGTCAAAATCGCCGATACGGGCCTTGGCATGGGCATCGTCGGTGTGGATCGGCAACTGCCATCCCAGCCATGACCGCGCCTTGCAGCCAAGCGCTTGCAGGGTCAGTGCCAGCAAGCCGGAAGTAACCTGCTCGCCACTGGCCACCACCACATCATACTCAGCCGGATCGTAAAGCGGATTGGCTTCTCGGCAGAAGTTGACCAGACGATCAGTCTCGCCGGCCATCGCCGAGACCACTACGGCAACTTCGTGGCCGGCGGCCTGCTGACGGCGCACAATGTTGGCGACCCTGCGGATCCGTTCCGACCCGGCCATCGACGTGCCACCGAATTTCATTACGATGCGGGCCAAATCTGCTCGCTCCTGAAACAAAATTACGTGCGGAACCCCTCGCTCCGCAGCGGGGGTGCTGTTAAGGTGGGCTTATGGCTAATGCAAGTTCATCGCGCAATTCGACCGCTACGATCAGGCCCGACGAAGCGGCTCACTTTGGCCAGCTGGCTGCGCAATGGTGGGATCCAAAGGGATCGTCGGCAATGTTGCACCGTCTGAATCCGGTGCGACTTGGTTTCGTGCGTAACGCGATTGACGCACATTGGCGCTGCGATTCGCGGGCGGTGCGTCCGCTGTCTGGCAAACGCGCGCTGGATGTGGGTTGCGGGGCAGGATTGCTGTGTGAACCGCTGGCACGGCTGGGCGCGGCAACTACCGGGGTCGATGCTGCGGCAGAGAACATTGCTGTCGCTTCAGCCCACGCCGCTGGTGCCGGGCTGCACATCACCTATCAGTGCGGAGACATTGCCGATCTGGGTATGTCCGGGTTCGATCTGGTTACGGCAATGGAAGTAGTCGAGCATGTTGCGGACAAGGCGGCGTTCATCGCCGCGCTGGTCAGCGCGCTCGCGCCGGGCGGTTTGATGGTCCTTTCCACCCCGAATCGCACACTGCAATCGCGGTTGCTGATGGTCGAGGCCGCCGAACGGACCGGGTTGATCCCGCGCGGTACGCATCATTGGGAGGATTTCGTGACGCCGATCGAGCTTGCTGATCTGCTCGCCGATGCTGGATTGAGGATGGGCAATCCAAGCGGAATTGCCTGGTCACCCGGCAAAGGGCTTCATCTGTCCGATGATCTCGCTCTCAACTATATTGTCACCGCAGTGCGTGACTGACGGGCGGAGAAGGCCGCCGGTAGCAGTCCACATACAACCGGCGGCCTTGTATCAGCCCGCGTATAACAAGCTGGTTCTGCAACGTTAATCGCGTTTCGCTTCGCTGACAGACTCGTTGTGCAATGACGCTTCGGCCTCGGCGCGCTTCTGTTCGGCAGTTGCCGCGGAATCCTTGGCCGTTGCTGCAGCCTTGGCGCCGAGTTCATCGGTCTTGGCGGCAGCCTTGTCAGCAGCGGCGGCGGCCTTGTCACCCAATTCATCAGTGGCGGCAGCAGCCTTGTCGGCCGCGTTCGCCACGTCATTCGCGGCAGAATCCGCTACATTCTCGGCCGCATTCTGCGTCTTTTCCGAACAAGCCGAAAGGCTGGCGGCAGCGCCGAGCAGTGCGATGGCGATAATTTTGCGCATGGAAGGTTCCTCCGGTTTACCGTCTATATTCAAACGACCGGCGTCAGTGCGTGCAAGGCCTGCTTCGATGCGGGCAGTAGCACGCATGCTTCCCAGTCACGGCGATAACCACCCAGATTGCGATCGGTTCCTGCGTTTGGAGGTACTGAAGTTTGCGGACGCTCTTTTTCCGTGACGACAAACAGGACCGAGGTCAGCCCGGGTGTAATGGCGAATAGCGATCACGATTAACCGAATTGATGCCTGCGGATCGACCTGCGCTCGATCATCAATCCGCTGCCGGGTATCCGCGCATGGGCGGAGGCGACCCTGAATTTTCAAGAATTTCAAAGCAGTCAGACCGCGAACTGCGCATCAGACCAGTTGCATCAGGATCGAACGGACGCGCGTTTCGCGTTCGCTCCAATTGCCGGCGATGCGCTCAAATGGCACCCGGGCAGTGGCCAGAATCTGTTCCGCTGTGGCCGCGAATTTCAACCTTTCCGCATCGCTGCCGAAAAATCGCGTTCCGTCTGCAACCCATGGCACATCGGCTTCAAACAGAAGATACAATTCAGCCTTGGGATATTCGAGCAGTTCGCCGGGAACTTTGCCAAACAGCATCATAGCCCAGGCCGCGGTCATCAGTGGATCGGTATCGAGGATTGCCAGATGCGCCCCGCTGGCTTCGACAGCCTGAACCCGTTGTTCATGTCCAGCCGCGATCGCCAGCAGATCGTCAATGGCAAATGATGTGCCATGCGTCTCGGCATATTCGCGGCCGTACTCCGGTACCCACTGCAACCCGAGTTCACCGCTCAGCTTGGCGGCCAGAACGGACTTGCCGGTGCTTTCCGCACCGTGGAAGCAAATCCGTCTCATGCGGCCGCTGCGACGGCCTGACGCTGATGGCGCTCTGCCTCGATCCACTCCTTGAGGCCGAACAGGCTCATCACCAGCATTCCGCCATAAAGTCCTGCGGTGGGGTAAAGCCCGCGATTGATGTATAGCAGCACCGCCGCCACATCGATCGCGATCCACAGCACCCAGTTTTCGATCCGGCGATAGCCAAGCAGCATCTGTGCGCTGACGCTGGCGCCCGCGATGGCGCTGTCCGCGAAAGGCATGGCGGCATCGGTATAGCGGTGCATTAGCCAACCGAGGTTAAGGCTGATCGCCGCTGTTACCGTCAACCAGACGAGTCGACTGCGCCAATCAAGCCACAGCACAGGGATGCGGCTGTCATCCACTCCCTGAGCGGCGGCACGGCGCCACATTGCCCATCCCCACAGATTGGCCACAATGAAAAAAACCTGCAGCCCACTTTCGGCATAGAGCCGACTTTCAAAGAAGATAAAAACATAGATCGCCACAGAGGCGATTGCGAAGGCGAAGTTCCACTGCGAACGAAAGATCAGCAGGGCGATGTTGGCAAGCCCCAGGAACATCGCCGCCCATTCAAGCGCCTTAAGTGTTTCCGCGTCGAAAGTCATCCCAGTGCTGCGGCCCATTCCGCTTCGTGAAAGCCTATCAGCAAGACGCCGTCATGCGTGACAATCGGCCGCTTGATGCAGCTGGGCTGATTCTGCATGATCGCCAAGGCACCGGCCTCATCGATATCGATCTTGGCTGTATCGGGCAGTTTCCGAAATGTTGTGCCAGCGCGGTTGAGCACCTTTTCCCAGCCAACCGCGTTACACCAGGCTGAAAGTGTAGCGGTATCAATCCCGGCCTTTTTGTAGTCGTGAAAGGCATAAGCGATGCCCTGCGCGTCAAGCCAGTTGCGGGCCTTCTTGACCGTGTCGCAGTTTGGAATGCCGTAAAGCGTCGGGGTCACCCTTTGGGCCTTTCATAGCTGCGCACCTTGGGGTGAGTGCAGGAATACAACGTATAGCTTTGGTAGTAATCTGATCGGCCGCGCGCCTGGACCCGGGCATGTTCGGGATGACTTCCCCATGCCTTGGCGGCTTCCTCGCTCTCCCATTCCGAGATCGCCACAACTTCGCCATCGGCCGCAACGAAGCCCTTGATCGCGACGAAGCCCGGCTGGGCTGCCGCGAGTTCCTCCATCCGAGTATTATCGGCCTGATAGGCGGCAACATCCATATCAGGGCGTTTGCGGTTACGAAATACGGTCAGGTACATGGGCTGCTTCCTAAACCGGATATGGACAGCGGCGCAATCACGCGTCAAAGCCCAATTCATGTCCGTCAACACATTCGGTCGTTTGCTGCGTTTTACCACCTGGGGCGAGAGCCACGGGCCAGCGCTTGGAGCAGTGGTGGATGGCTGCCCGCCCGGCCTTGCCATCAGCGAAGCGGTGATTCAGCCATTCCTTGATGCGCGTCGGCCAGGCCAGTCGAAGTTCACCACCCAGCGCCAGGAACCGGATGCAGTGCGGATCCTGTCCGGGGTGTTCGAGGGGCTGACGACCGGCACGCCGATCAGCCTGATGATCGAGAATATTGACCAGCGCAGCAAAGACTATTCCGAAGTGGCGATGGCTTACCGGCCGGGGCATGCGGACTATACCTATGATGCGAAATACGGTTTCCGCGATTATCGTGGCGGCGGACGTAGCTCGGCCCGCGAAACGGCAGCGCGGGTCGCGGCAGGAGCCGTGGCGCGGCTGGTAATTCCTGAAGTAAATGTCCTGGCCTACGTGGCAGAAATCGGCGGTGATGCGATCGATCCTGCCAATTTCGATCCGACGGAAATCGGCAAAAATCCGTTCTTCTGCCCCGATGCCGCCGCCGCGGTGCGCTGGGAAAAGATCGTGGACGAGGCTCGGCTCGCCGGCTCTTCAGTCGGCGCGGTTGTTGAATGCGTTGCAACCGGCGTTCCGGCAGGCTGGGGCGCGCCGCTCTATGGCAAGCTTGACGCCGATCTTGCCGCAGCCATGATGGGTATCAACGCGGTCAAAGGGGTGGAGATCGGCGATGGCTTTGCTGCGGCGCGGCTGACCGGAGAGGGCAATGCCGATCCGATGCGTCCCGGCGACGGTGGCCCGATTTTTACCGCTAACCATGCAGGCGGAATCGCTGGTGGAATCAGCACCGGACAGCCTGTCGTCGTGCGGGTGGCATTCAAGCCGACAAGTTCGATCCTTACACCCCAGCAAACTATCACGCGCGACGGCCAAGCCACCGAGATATTCACCAAGGGGCGCCATGATCCTTGCGTCGGCATTCGCGGCGTGCCGGTGGTCGAGGCGATGATGGCGCTGGTTCTGGCTGACCACAAACTGCTTCATCGCGGGCAGTGCGGCTGACATGGCGATCTATTTTGCGCTTATCCTGGCGTTCGTGGGCGCGCTTTGGTGGTTCAATCAGCAACGGCAAAACCGTCTGGATGCCGACCCTGGGCAACGTCGGCTGGCCGAGCTACTGGCCAGCGCCGCAATGGGACGGGGGGCGACCCGGCAACAGGTGCACGATCAACTCGCCGCAGTGTCGCGCGGCAGCGCAGACCGGCGGGTGCGGCTGACGCACGCGGTGATGCTGATCCGCAGCGAGGCCGCGCCGGATCTGTACGAGAAGGTTCTGGCGCTCTCGCGTACGCT
>JAFLDC010000072.1 GCA_017302775.1 Sphingomonadales bacterium | reverse complement strand
GGGCATCGCCGGAAATTCCCCTCGCCGCCAGCTTGCCGTTGGATTCTCCGTCGCGCAAGGCTAGGCGGGCACAATATGAGCTACGACGTGCACATCATCGGCGGCGGAATGGCCGGCAGCGAAGCAGCCTGGCAACTGGCGCGGCGTGGATTGCGGGTGCGCCTGTCTGAAATGCGCGGTGCTGGCGATACCACAGCCGCGCATCAGGGCGATGGACTGGCTGAACTGGTTTGCTCAAACTCATTCCGTTCCGACGATCATGAGAACAACGCGGTGGGGCTGTTGCATCACGAAATGCGTCAGCTCGATTCGCTGATCATGCGCGCTGCCGAGGTCGCCCGCGTGCCCGCCGGGTCCGCGCTGGCGGTGGACCGCGACGTTTTTTCCGGCGAAGTTGAGCGCAGGCTGGCTGCCCTCCCCTCGCTCGATGTTGTCCGTGAGAGGATTGCTCACCTGCCACACGCTGGCCTGACGATCGTCGCAACCGGCCCGCTCCCCGCAGCGGCGCTGGCCGACAGCATCGGCACGGCGACCGGATCGGACAGCCTGGCCTTCTTCGATGCAATCGCACCGATCGTCCATCGCGACAGCATCAACATGGACGTGGCCTGGATGGCTGCGCGCTGGGACAAGGGCGGCAAGGATTACATCAACTGCCCTCTTAACCGCGAACAGTACCTCGCATTTCACCAAGGGCTGCTGGACGGCGAAAAGACCGAATTCCGCGAGTGGGAGGCCAATACGCCCTATTTCGAAGGCTGCATGCCAATCGAAGTCATGGCTGGGCGCGGGCTCGACACCCTGCGGTTCGGCCCGATGAAGCCGGTCGGGCTGGATAACCCGCACACCGCCACTCCCGACTTCCCCAGCGGGCGCTGGCCCTATGCCGTTGTTCAGCTGCGGCAGGACAACAAGCTGGGGACGCTGTGGAACATGGTCGGCTTCCAGACCAAGCTGAAACATGCCGAGCAGGTCCGCCTGTTTCGCACCATTCCGGGGCTGGAGAATGCTGAATTTGCCCGGCTTGGCGGACTGCATCGCAACACGTTCCTGAATTCTCCCATCCTGCTGGACCGGCAACTTCGCCTCAAATCAGCACCGCACGTGCGGTTTGCCGGGCAGATCACCGGTTGCGAAGGCTATGTCGAAAGCGCCGCCCTTGGCCTGATGTGCGGGCTGATGACGGCGACGGAACTGACCGGGCAAAGCTGGCCTGCCCCGCCCGCGACTACGGCATTGGGGGCACTGCTGTCGCACATTACCGGTGACGCCGAGGCCGAGACCTACCAGCCGATGAACATCAATTTCGGACTGTTTCCCCCGCCTGACGAAGCGGTGAAGAAAAAGCAGCGCAAACACGCCTACACTGTCCGTGCCAAAACCGACCTTGCCGCATGGCTGACCCGGTTGCCCAGGCCCGACGTGATGGCAAACTAGCAGCGACAGGCTGGTTTCTTGCTGGCCTTGGGTTTTGTGGTGGCGAATTCGGTGCGGTTGAGGTTGCCGTTGCCATCCGCGTCAGCCTTTTTAAACCGATTGGACGTCGCAACTGCCCACTCCTCAAAGCTCAGCAGGTTGTTTCCGTCCCTGTCGAGCTTCCGGAAAGCGGCAACCCGCGGCTGTAGCGCCTCAGTCCGGCTGATCAGACTATCGCGATTGCGATCAAGCCGGTTAAACCGCTTCTCCTCGCGCGTGGCCTCATCGGCTGCAGGCAGGCCGGCACCGCGCATACCTTCCCCGTCATCGGTGGGGATTTCTTCCAACTCCCCACCAGGTGGCGGAATCTCGGCGGCGATAGGCGGTGGCGGCGGAGCCGATGCTTCGGTCGCGGCTTGACCCTGCCACCAGAACAACCCTGCCCCGGAAAGCATCAAGGCCGCCACCGCCCCCAGCACCATTCGATTCATTGCCGCACCTCCAAGTATTGAGGGCAGGATAACCTAACGGCCAAACAATCCAAGCCTCACAGCTGCGAATCCATCCGATTTGGTCATGAGCAGCGGCGCAGTGCCTTTCTTGCGCGCTGCTAATCCATAAAGAACCGAAAGCGGCCGCAACGGTTTCGGAAGCTGTACCGCCCGCCAATCACTATGCCGGGCCAGCTCGCAGATCATTGCCGCTTCGCTGGCATCGCTGGTCTTTGCCGCGAGGTCTGCCAGTGCCCAACCGAAACCAGCGCGTTCTGCTTCCGCCATCGCATCATCACAGCCAAGCTGCGCAGCCAGCGCGCGGAACCCCAGCGCGCGGCCGCGGGCAAATTCCAGAACCGCGGCCGCGGTCAGCGGCGGCTCGGCCAATAATGCCTCCCAGCCGTTGACGAGGGCAAGCAGCTCCAGTCGGGCGTCGCCCCATTTGGCCAGCAGAGCCAGCAACGGATCGCCCATGCTGCCGTGCGGCATCGGCGCGGCAAACAGGTCGCGCCACCATCCCAATCTGATCTGCTGCAAAATTGGTTCACTATGGTGTCCGACAATCCTGGCCAGCCTGGCATCAAGCACAAACAATGCCGCGGTTGCAGGGCGTGCCGAAGCTGGCGCATAGGCCAACGCCAGCCGCCGATCGGTCGGCAATTCATTAAGCAAGGCAGCAAGATCCATGGTTCTGCCCTACTGCTTTGCTGAACGACTGCAACCTGCGTCGGCTCAACTTGCAGACGCGCGATTGGCAGCGCGATCGCAGTGCTGCTCAGGCGGACAAAGCCGGTGCCGAAGGTTGAGTCGCGCTGCCCTGCCCTCAAGCCCGGAGCATCGGCGCGCCAAAACAAGAGGTGAATCTGTTAACCATGCTTGTTGGGCAAGGGGTTACGCGCAGTGACTATGGCGAAAGGCTGCAAATTCCGGAGCTTTAGCAGCCATGGGGCAATCGTCCGCCGTTTCCATATTGAGCCGCCTGACGATGCGGCTGCTGCGCGATCGCTCGGGCAACACCCTGGCGATGATCGCGGCGGCGCTCGTGCCGCTCCTGGCGATGGTTGGCGGCGGGATCGACATGGGCCGCAGCTACCTCTCGCAGTCTCGCCTGCAGCAGGCCTGTGACGCCGGCGTACTCGCGGCGCGTAAGAAGCTCGGTTCGCAAGTTGTGGTAACCGGCGTGGTACCGGCGGACGTCGCCGACGTTGGCAACCGCTTCTTCAACCTCAACTTCGGCAACGGCAGCTACGGAACCACTAACCGCAACTTCCAGATGACGATGGAGGGCGACTATTCGATCTCCGGCACGGCCAGCGTCGAAGTGCCGACCTCGATCATGGCACTGTTCGGCTACAGCAAAGTCGACGTTGCGGTTGAATGCGGCGCCAAACTGAACTTTTCGAACACGGATGTGATGTTCGTGCTCGATACCACTGGTTCGATGGCGGAGGTCAACGCTGGCGATACCGTATCGCGCATCGATGCCCTGCGTGGGGTGGTGAAGAACTTTCATGCCGAGGTAGAGGGCAGCAAATCTCCCGACACCCGCGTCCGCTATGGCTTCGTGCCCTACTCGACCAATGTCAACGTTGGCGGGCTGCTCAAAGCCGATTGGATGGTCGACGAATGGACGTATCAATCGCGCGAATACCGGAAGACCGGCAGCTCCAACAAGACCTATTACACCAGTTGGGTTGTTTGGTTGAACAACAGCGCAACCGGCACAAACTACACTGCGGCAACCTGCCCAACGAGCACGAAAACAGTCGTATACGGCCCGACGACAACCGTATCCGCATCACCTCACGAATATTGGTACACTGTCACAATTGACGGCGAAGAAATAGCTTCCTGTACCTTTAACGACGATGGATCGATCAAAGTATATTCCACGATCTATGACAACCACAGCTATGAGCAGCATTGGAAATACAGTCACGAGCAGCTGTCCGACGATTATACGTTCACTTACAAGCCGATGACCTATGACGTCTCCGGGCTGAAGACCGGCGGCGGCAACGCCGACATGCTGCCCGGCTATATTGTGTCGACAAAATTCCACGTCCCACAGGTTGATGGCACGCCGACACAAAGCAATTTCTGGTACACCGGTTGCATCGAAGAACGTTCGACCTACGAGATTGATGACTATGCCAATCCCGATCTGTCGCGCGCGCTCGACCTCGACCTGGACCTCGTGCCAAATCCTGGCGATCCCGACACGCAATGGCGCCCACAGCTCAAGGATCTGATCTTTGACCGCGGGATCTGGTGGGATGGCAGCGGCACCTGGTCCGTCGCCCCGACCGAGCACTACTGGGACTATCTCAATCCCGGCTGGAGCGTCTATGCGGCCTGCCCAAGTCCCGCTGCGCGCCTTGCTGAAATGTCGAGCAGTGACATCGCCAGCTATGTTGACGGGTTGCAGGTCGCCGGCAGCACCTATCATGACATCGGTATGATCTGGGGCGGACGGCTGCTGTCTCCGACCGGGCTGTTCGCAGACGACAATGCTGACGTGGATGGCAAGGTAACCAGCCGCCACCTGATCTTCCTGACCGACGGCGAGACGGCACCGCTCGACATCTCATACAGTGCCTATGGGGTCGAGCCGCTCGATCAGCGGCGGTGGAGCACAAGCTCGGCGATGTCACTTACCGAGACGGTCGAAAACCGCTTTGGCGTTGCCTGCGCCGAAGTCAAGCGTCGCAACATCACTGTTTGGGTAATCGGCTTTGGTACCACGCTGAACCCGATCATGACCGAATGTGCCGGCCCGGGCCATTTCTTTGAAGCCCAGGACGCGGCGCAGCTGAATGACGTGTTCAGCAAGATTGCCGCCCAAATGGGCGATCTGCGGGTAACAAAATGATCCGGCCAGTCCTGAACCATCTGCGCCGCGATAAAGCTGGCGTAACGGTCATCGAATTCGCGCTGCTGGCGCCGGTTCTGATGGTCATGCTGTTTGGCCTGCTCGACCTTGCGTACAACATGTACACCGCTCAGATGCTGCAAGGCGCAGTCCAGGATGCCGCTCGGAAGTCGACAATTGAAGGAGCAGCAAACAGTGCTGCGGCAGTTGACGGTATCGTCACCACCGCCGTGCGAACGGTCGCACCGGGCGCCACACTCAATTTCAGCCGCAAGGCTTATACCAATTTCACCAACGCCGCTCGTCCCGAGGACTTCGACGACGTCAATACCAACGGTACCTGCGATGACGGCGAACCATTTGAAGACGCCAACGGTAATGGTAACTGGGATCTGGACCCCGGTGTGGATGGGTTCGGCAGCGCCCGCGATGCTGTGCTGTACACTGTTCAGATTACCTATCCCCGGGCCTTTCCGATATTCGCGTTTATTCCGGGCCAAAGCGATACCTACGACATGCAGGTAACGTCGGTACTGCGCAACCAACCCTATGGTCAGCAGAACGTCGGCGCGGCCCCAGCCACCGGAAATTGCACATGACAATTCTATCAACCCTGCGCGGTTTGCTACGCAGCCGTTCCGGCATGGCCATGACCGAGTTTGCACTGGGCGCCCCGTTCCTGCTGGCGGCGGGCCTCGGCGGAACCGAATTGGCCAACTACGCACTGGTCAATATGAAGGTGGGGCAATTGGCGGTGCATATTGCGGACAACGGTTCGCGAATTGGCGACATTTCGTCCCTGCAGAACCGCCGGATTTTTGAATCAGACATCAACGACCTGATCTACGGCGCGCAGATCCAGGCCGGGCCGGCCATGGGGCTTTACGATCATGGGCGGGTGATCGTCAGCAGTGTCGAAGTTAACGTCCCGTCCGCCGGTGGCCCGGCGGAGCAGTACATTCACTGGCAACGCTGCCGTGGCGCCAAGCATATTGCCTCCAGCTATGGCGATGAAGGCGATGTGCTGCCGAACGGAATCGGTCCAGCCGGCAGCGAGATCATGGCTCAAGAGGGTGATGCCGTGATCTTCGTTGAGCTCCACTACACCTATCAGCCGCTGATTTCGGCCCAGTTCTTGGGTAGCGCGGAAATCACCTCGATCGCGTCGTTCAACGTTCGCGACGACCGCGATCTGAGCCAGATATATCAGCGCGATCCGGGCAACCCGGACCCGGTACAGACCTGCAACCAGTTCAAGGGCAACGTGACCCTGAACACTGGCGGCGAAGAAGCCTGAGTGGCTGGTGTGCGCTAAGCTGCCGCTGGCTGAACTCAGCGATAGCAGACTTTGCGCACTGCGCTGACAATTCGCGCCGCATCAATGATCGCCGCCTTTTCAAGGTTTGCGGCATAGGGCAGCGGAACGTCCTCGTCGCAGACCCGCAACACCGGCGCATCAAGATGATCGAAGCCGTCTTCCATGCAGATCGCCATCACTTCCGACGCGATCGAACATACCGGCCACCCTTCTTCCGCGATGACCAGCCGATTGGTCTTCGCCAGCGACGCCAGAACGGCTTCCTTGTCAAGCGGACGCAGCGTCCGCAAATCCAGCACTTCGGCGTCGATCCCTTCGCCTGCCAGCATCTCTGCCGCCTCAAGCGCCAGGCCAACGCCGATTGAGTACGACACGATGGTCACGTCGGATCCTTGACGCATGATCCGCGCTTTGCCGATCGGCAATACGTGGTCATCCAGTTCAGGAAGCTCAAAACTGCGGCCATAGACCAGTTCATTTTCCAGGAAGACCACCGGATCTTCACTTCGAATCGCCGCCTTGAGCAGCCCCTTGGCATCCGCCGCATCGTATGGCGCGATAACGATCAGGCCAGGAACGCTGGCGTACCACGGCCCATAGTTCTGGCTATGCTGCGCTCCCACCCGGCTGGCAGCCGCGTTGGGGCCGCGGAATACCACCGGACAGCGCATCTGCCCGCCCGACATGTAGTTGGTCTTTGCGGCTGAATTGATAACGTGATCAATGGCCTGCATCGCAAAATTGAAAGTCATGAACTCCACGACCGGCCGCAACCCGCCCATCGCAGCGCCCACACCAATCCCGGCAAAGCCATATTCCGTGATTGGCGTATCGATCACCCGCTTCGGTCCGAATTCGTCCAGCAGCCCCTGGGTAACCTTGTAGGCTCCCTGATACTGGGCAACCTCTTCACCCATCACGAAGACGCGGCTGTCACGGCGCATTTCCTCGGCCATGGCATCGCGCAACGCTTCGCGAACGGTGGAGGTTTTCATGTTGGTGCCCGCCGGAACAGCCGGATCTTCTGGGCGCGGCCGAGCGGCAGGCGCAGAGATCGGCGCGGCAGCAACCGTTGCCTTGGCAGCCGCGGCTTCCGGCGCGACTGGTGCGGCCGCAGGGGCCGATGCCCCCTCTTCCTCGCCGATCGTTGCTATGACCGTACCGACTTTGACCCCTTCGGTACCTTCCGGAACCAGAATTGCGCCGATCGTGCCCTCGTCCACCGCCTCGAATTCCATCGTGGCCTTGTCCGTCTCGATCTCGGCAATGATGTCGCCGGATTTGACCGCGTCGCCAACCTTGACCAGCCACTTGGCCAGCGTCCCTTCTTCCATCGTCGGGGACAGCGCAGGCATCTTCAGTTCGATACTCATCAGTAGCTCTCCACCAGAACGTCGGTGTAGAGTTCGGCCATATCGGGCTCCGGCGAACTTTCCGCAAAATCAGCAGCTTCGTTGACGATGCCGCGAATCTGCTTTTCAATTTCCTTGAGGCGATCCTCTGCAACACCGCGCTTTAGCAGCTCAGCCTTCGCGGCATCGATCGGATCGTGATTCTCCCGCATTTCCTGCACTTCCTCGCGCGTGCGGTACTTGGCCGGATCGGACATCGAATGGCCGCGATAGCGATAGGTCTGCAATTCCATCAGCACCGGCCCCTTGCCCGCCCGGACGTGCGCTACGGCAATCTCCGCTGCCGCCCGCACTTCCAGCACGTCCATGCCATTGACGTTCATCCCCGGGATGCGGAACGCCGTGCCGCGGCGGTGGAAATGGGTTTCAGCCGATCCACGCGTCACCGCAGTACCCATTGCATAGCCATTGTTTTCGACCACGAAAATCGCCGGAAGGTTCCACAACGCGGCCATGTTGAAGGCTTCGTAGACCTGCCCTTGGTTCGCCGCGCCATCACCGAAGTAGGCCATGCAAAGGCCGCCGTCCTGGCGATACTGATGCGCGAAAGCCAGCCCCGCGCCGAGTGGAACCTGCGCGCCGACGATCCCATGGCCGCCGTAGAACCTGTGTTCGGTACTGAACATGTGCATCGAGCCGCCCTTGCCGCGCGAAATTCCCGCGCCGCGACCCGTTAGTTCGGCCATGATTACTTTAGGATCGATCCCATAGGCCAGCATATGGCCGTGGTCGCGATAGCCGGTAATGACGCTATCCTTGCCCGCTTCCAATGCGGACTGCAGCCCCACTGCCACAGCCTCCTGGCCGATATACAGGTGGCAGAACCCACCGATCAGGCCGAGGCCGTACAGTTGCCCGGCTTTTTCCTCAAACCGGCGGATCAGCAGCATCTGTTCATAGAAATGCAGCAGTTGATCGTCGCTCGCAGCATAGCGCGGGCTGGCTTCATGCGCGTCCTGCAGGCTGCGCAGCGCAAAATTCTCGTCGCCGGCAGCAGCCTTGGCAGGCGCCTTGCGGCTCGAAGGAGGCTTGGCCAAGTCGTTTCCCCTGGGGTGTGGAACTACACGACTGCCTATAAGGCTAACTGCGCCAGAGGCAAACTGCCGCATACGAATTTGATGGATGGCTAAGACCGCGCGGCGACGATTTAGGGAATGATCAGAACAACCTCATCGGGATGAACGACATTAAGATTGGACCGCAACAACTGCCCGGCCATGTCAGGATCGACCTGACGGGGGTTCAGCAACGCAACCCGGTTCTTAAGATCGTCCCGCTCCGCCCGAAGCTGGGCAAGCTCCTTCTGCCGTTCGGCGAGCAAATGGTTGTTTTCGCTCCACGCCAGCAACCCGCTGGGGCCGATCAGCACCCAGGCGCCCATCGCCAGCAAACAGAACAGCGCGAGAGCCTGCGTGGCCTGCTCCCGTCCGATCCGAATATTGGCAGTGCGTGTCATGACAAGCTTAGAATCACAGTTGATTCAGCGGTTCAAGCACAAAGTTTGAAATTCGTCCGAAATGCGATGGACAGAGGTCCCCGCGCAACAAATCACAGGATTATGGTGCGCCCGACGGGATTCGAACCCATGGCCCCCAGATTAGGAATCTGGTGCTCTATCCGGCTGAGCTACGGGCGCGCCGTGCCCCCCATAAGCGCAGGTCGGGGCGGTGGCAATCAATTGAGGTCGTCGGGCGAAGCAACCGGGAACGGCAGCGGCACCACCGCGATTCCTTCGTCGAGCAAGTCGCGCGCCTGTTCAGCGCTGGCTTGCCCGTGGATCACCTCGGCATCGGCCTCACCGTAATGCATTTTGCGCGATTGTTCGGCGAAGTCCTTGCCAACCCACCGTGAGTGGCGAAGCATTTCCGCCTGGATCTGCGCCAGCTTCGCAATCACGGCTCCAGCTTCCGCCGGCGCTTCCTCACCGGACACGGCTGGCTGACTGGACGGCGGCGCGGCAATCTGGTTGCCCTTGCGCGTCACGGCCGGGGCCATCGGCGCCTT
>JAFLDC010000071.1 GCA_017302775.1 Sphingomonadales bacterium | reverse complement strand
CACACGAACTTGCTCGACAGCGCGAAGTTCCACACCGAACCCAGCACGATCCCGACGATCGCCGCCGGATAAGGGTTGAAGCCCAGGCGGACCAGCGCGGTCGCCGCGCCGATATTCGCCAGCAGCCCGAACGCGCAGGTAATCAGGAACCGGACCCACCCGGTCAACAACGGCACGAACCCGCGCAACCGATTGTCGGCATAGGTCAGCTCGTTGTTCAGCACGAAATTGAAGGTCATCGCCACCAGCGCGGCGGTGGTCTGCCCGGCGATGAACGCGGCCTCCTTGGGATAGTGCGCGATCGCGAAGGCTTCGCCATAGAGCCCCAGCACCAGCGCCAGCACCGCCATGTGGACCACCACACCCAGCCCGCCGATCGTGCCGAACAAGGCGAACCGGGTCGGGATCCAGCGGCCCAGCCACTTGTCATACAGGCCAACGAGGAATTCGAACACCACGGTCCGGTCCAGTTTCGATTCGCCCTCGGCCCGGGCGGCGAAGTTCATCGGCACTTCCTTGATCCGCAGCGGGGCATCGACCGTGGCAAGGATATCAAGCAGGATCTTGAAGCCAACGCCCGACAGCCGGTGCGCGTCAGCGCGCAACACATCGCTCTTGAGCATGAAATAGCCGCTCATCGGATCGCTCAGCTCCACCCCGGTCACCTTGTTGGCAATCTTGTTGGCAAAGTTGGACGCCTTGACCCGGTCGGGGCGGCCCCACTCCTCGGTGCTGGCCCCTTCGGCAAAACGGCTGGCGTAAGACAGGTCGAACTCGCCGCTTTCAATCGCAGCCAGCATCTGCGGCAGCAGCGCCGGATCGTGCTGATGATCGGCGTCCATCACTGCCACGATCGGCGCGGCGGTAGCACACATCCCCTCGATCGCCGCAGAGGACAGCCCGCGCCTTCCGATCCGTTGGATCACCCGGACCCGGCTGTCCTCCTGGGCAATCGCCCGCGCCTCGTCCGACGTGCCATCAGGGCTGTTGTCATCAACGATGATCACTTCCCAGAGAATACCCGCCAGCGCCTTGTCCAGGCGTTCGACCATGCCGCGCAGGTTCTTGCGTTCGTTATATGTTGGCAAAACAACGCCAAGGCGCAGGGTCATGTCAAATTCTCTCAACTATGGCGTCGCCGATGGCGCGCGTGCCCAGATTTCCGCCGAGATCGCCGCCGCGCACGCCAGCCGCAAGCGCCTTCGCCACGGCTGCCTCAATCCGGGATGCTTCCGCTTCCATTCCTAAAGAATGCCGCAAAAGCATCGCGGCGGAAAGCACTGTTGCCATGGGGTTGGCCAATCCCTTGCCGGCGATGTCGGGGGCTGAGCCGTGAATCGGTTCGTAAAGGCCCTGACGCCCTTCGCTGAGCGAGGCCGAAGCGAGCAGTCCGATCGATCCGACGCACATGCTAGCCTGATCTGACAGGATGTCGCCAAACAGGTTGCCGGTGACCACCACATCGAACTGGCCGGGATTGCGGACCAGCTGCATCGCGGCGTTGTCCACGTACATGTGGCTCAGTTCCACCTCGGGATATTCCGCCGCCACCTCGGTCACCACGTCGCGCCAGACCTGGCTGGTTTCCAGCACGTTGGCCTTATCGACCGAGCAGAGTTTCTTGCGCCGCCCCATCGCTGCCTTGAACGCGACATGGGCGATACGGCGCACTTCATCCTCGGCATAGGCCATCATGTCCCAGCCCTGCCGGCGGCCATCGGGCAATATCCGAACGCCCTTCTCACCAAAATAGACATCGCCGTTCAGCTCGCGCACGATCAGCAGATCGATCGCCGACGCCACCTCAGGACGCAGCGCAGAAGCATCCTCCAACCCCTTGAATAGTTTTGCCGGACGCAGGTTGGCGAACAGGCCCAGTTCCTTGCGCAGCCCCAGGATCGCCTGTTCCGGCCGGAGATGCCGTTCCAGCTGGTCGCAATCAGGATCACCCACTGCACCGAACAGGATTGCATCGGCAGCGCGGGCCACGGCCAGCGTTTCGGGCGGGAGAGGATGTCCATGGGCCTTGTAGGCCGCCCCGCCCACCTCCGCCTCGATCAGCTCAAGCCCCGGCAAGTCCAGCGCCTTGATCGCCCGCACCGCCTCGTGCGTTACTTCGGGGCCGATGCCGTCACCGGCGAGAACCGCAATCTTCATAGTCATGCCATCGCCCCCATCATTCGTCCTTGCGAAGGCCAAAGGCCCGCGGCGATCCAGATGCCGCACAAACAGCCCCGTGATTGCTTCGCTCCGCTCGCACTGACGCTGCGTACCTGTTTACCCGATCCGCGCGAGCCGCTCGCGCAGGATACCGCGCGCGCCCATAACATCGCCGCGCCGATCCGCAAGCAGGTAGCGTTCCAGCCGCTGACCGGACCGGTCGAATTCGGCCAGCCCTGCCGCCGGGTCGGGTGCCGCGCCGCCGTAGCCCAGTTCGCGCAGCACCAATGCCTCATAAGCGACCAGGCCGGGTACCCAGCCCCGCGCCGACGGGGCATGGCAGATCGCATCAAGCAAGGCCGCCAAAGCAAGGTACAGGCCCTGATAGGCATGCCGTTCCGGCAAAACCGCCGTGGTCAGGGTGGTGACCCAGCCGATCGCCGCAGCAGGCAACGGCTCGCCCAGCCAGGGGGCACGACTGGTCAAAAGTTCCAGCCTTCCGAACGGCAGTTGCCCCTCACTTTTGGAGCGCAGATCAGCGGCGACGAGATTGCCGGGAATCACAACCGGGCGGAGCACCCGCCCGCGTCCGCCCGCGACATAGCATGCCAGCAGGCCGTGCTGCTCGGTCAGCAGCCGCGCGATCACGGCCGTTTCGCCGTGAGCCCGCGCTGCGCAGACAATAGCCGGTTCGCGCAGTTCCATCCCGCCGCTGTGGCCGCAGCACGGGTTGCGCGCAAGCGGCAGTTAGGGGGCAGAAGCAGCCCTGATGGCCTCACCCATGTTGTACAGGGCCTGCTTGTCGCGAGTTATCGCCGGATTTTCGGCCCGCCCCATGGTCCAGTTACGACCGAGCCGGACCTGATGATTCGGCGCGCACCAGATTTCCCCGGTTTCGGTGATCGCGGTGACCCAAATCAGATTATGTTCCTGGCCATAGTCAATCAAGCCAATGGCATAGCCATCGCCCTTGCCCAGAACGTGCAAGGGAATAGTCGGATCAAGCTGTGTAAACATGAGGACACTCCCGGTGTCCTTGCCTAACTCGCGATATTGCAGACGGTTCCCGTCAGGCGGTTTTGCGCTTGCCCTTCGTAGCGGCTTCCAGCGCCTCGATCCGGGCCTTGAGCGCTTCGTTTTCCTCGCGGGCCTTGGCCGCCATCAGCTTGACCGTGTCAAATTCCTCGCGGCTGACAAAATCGAGTCCGCCCAGCCCTTCCTTGAAGCGTTCGCGCGCGGCGTCGCGGGCTTCGCGGCCCATGCCGGCAACGGTTCCAGCCGCGCTGTTAAGCAGCTTGGCAATATCGGCGATCATCGGGTTTTCGCTTTGCATGATGGCTAGATGGTCCTTTGCCGCCGCCGGATCAAGAGGCGAGCGCGACTTCGATCCCGTTGGCGGCATCGGGGTTGGCCGCCACGAACTGCCAGTTGAGTACGGTCGCGAACAGGACCCACGCCAGATAGGGAATGAGCAGATAGGCCGCCAGCGGGCGGACTTTCCAGAACAGCACGACGGTGACGATCACCGCCACGTCGATCGCCACCAGCAGATATAGCGCGGCGTTCAATTGCTGCATGCCGAAAAATACCGGCGACCACGCCAGATTGAGCAGGAACTGGACCACGAATGCCGCGATCGCTGCGCCGCGGCCCGGGGCGCCGCGCGCGGTTACGATCATAGCCAGACTCAACCCCATCAGCAGGTACAGGATCGTCCAGACGATGCCGAAGGTCGCTGGCGGGGGATAAAGCGGCGGTTTGACCAGGTCGACGAACCACGGGCTGCCGGCACCGCTGCCCGACATCGTCCCCGACAGAGTTCCCAGCAGCAGCAGCAGCGGCGCCAGAAACAACGCCCAGCGTAACAGGGCAGCCCGGAGCTGACCGGGCGAGGCAAGTTCACTCATCGATGGAACCTCGAATCAGACCTGATTTGCAACCGACTGTGCCGAGCGCCGCCTGCAAGGGCAATGGACAAGTCCTATTCACGCCAGGCAGAGACAAGAAATTCCACATTTCCTTCCGGCCCGGTGATCGGGCTTTCCACGATTCCCTGGATGTGCCAGCCCAGCGCGGTCAGCCAATCGCGGACTTCGTCGCAGACCCGCGCGTGCAGCGCCGGATCGCGCACCACGCCGCCCTTGCCCACCTCAGCGCGGCCCACCTCGAACTGCGGCTTGATCAGCGCGACCAGCCGGCACTGCGCAGCGGCCAGTTTCAGGGGCACCTCCAGCACCTTGGCCAGCGCGATGAAGCTGGCATCGCAAACCACCCAGCTGCACGGTGCATCGATCAGCGCTGGCGTCAGCAACCGCGCGCTGGTTTGTTCCAGCACCGTGACGCGCGGATCCTGGCGCAGCTTCCAAGCGAGCTGATTGGTGCCCGAATCGACCGCGAAGACACGGACGGCGCCCATGCTCAGCAGTACGTCGGTAAACCCGCCGGTCGAACTGCCGATGTCCATCGCGGTAACCCCGGCTGGATCAAGGCCGAACGCCGCAATCGCATGAGCCAGCTTGATCCCGCCGCGCGAAACCCACGGGTGATCGCGTCCGCGAACTTCGATCGGGGCGTCATCGGCAAGGGTCTGGCCAGGCTTGAGCAGCTTGGTTTCGCCGGAAAACACGATCCCGGCCAGCACCAGCGCCTGCGCACGGGTGCGACTCTCCGCCAGCCCTCGCGCGACCAGCAATTGATCGACCCGGATCTTCGCAGCCTTGCTCATTGGCGCGGCTCCTTCCATAGAAGGGCCGTGAAGGCAAATTTTCCTCTATCCGTCGCGGTATTGACCCTGTCGCTGGGCGCTTGCGCCACGCCGCGCCAACCTGCGCCCACGCCGCCACCACCCCGACCGTTTGTACCCCCCGGCCTGCCGGAGCCACTGCCCCCCAAACCGCCAGCGGACTGGCGCGACGCTCCGGCTTCTCCCGGCAACTGGTACTGGCGCAAGGATGGCAATCAGTCGGTCGCGTTCTACGGCGATCCGAAAATGCCATCCTATGGCGGGCTCTGGCTGGTGTGCGACCCTGCTGCCCGCAAGGTTGAAATCCGTTTCACATCGCCGAAGCTGAACGAAACCGTGATGACGGTCGCCACGACATCGACTCAGCGGACCCTGAAAGCCTCACGAAGCGGCGCCGAAGTGGTTGCAGTGGTTGCGGCAAGCGATCCGCTGCTTGATGCGATGGCATTCAGCCGCGGGCGCTTCATGGTGACCGTGCTCCATGACATGCCGCGCTATGTTCCGGCATGGCCGGAGATCAGCCGTGTGGTGGAGGATTGCCGCTGAATAGCGCTGGCAAAAGCCAGGCGACATCAGCTCGAAGGTGCGAATTCTGACAGCGAAAAAAATCTTTGCAAGACTTGTTGTCAGAGCCGGAATGATTCACATCTAGGCGCAAGGACGGGACGGACTTCCGCCCCGCCCCAGCTTCCCCACGGAAGCGATTGGCTCAACAGCGCGAAAGGAGGTGACCGATGTCTCATGGTTCAGCAGAGGGGTCGGTAATCCGCAACATGGAGCATTATCGCTGAGCGCAACCACAGCGATAGAGGCTACGTGAGCGGCGCTTCCGGCCGCTGACCATGCGAAGGGCGGTTCTCGGATTTCCGGGGCCGCCCTTCTCATTTGTGAATTTCACCAGGAGATGAACATCGTTGTCACGCGGGGTTTGGCGCGCTTGAGCAAAGCGCTGTCCGATCCGAGTGTCACCCCATCGCCATAGACCCCGTCTGGCGCATCGGAACCAACATCCATGGTCAGCCCGAGACGGCAGCCACCGGACAGCCGTTCCAGTTTGCCGCCTTTGGGATCGACCGATCCACCATAGTCCCAGCCAAATCCACTTACCGAGATCGCCCGCCCGTTGACGCTGACCACGCGGGCGAGCGGCGAACCGATTCCCAGCCCCGCGATCCGCCAGAGCGACGCGTCTTCGTTGATCCGGATCATGTCTACCTTGCGGTCGGGTCGATCGGCAAAGAACACATCGATCCGCCGCTTCGGATCGCCAGGCCACAGCGCCATGCCGTCCACCATCTCGCCCTCGGCGGCGTGAATTTTCATCAGCCGCGCATGTTTGCCATACCGTGCCTTCAGGGTGGCGGCGGTGTCGCCCTTTTTGACCGGCGCGCTGCAAGTCATGACTTGCGGCGGCGCGGCACCAACCAGCAAGGCGGCGCTAAACAGGGCAAGAATTGGTCGGATCATGGTACCCCCTTTCGTGGACACCATCATCTACCCGACTTGGCCTGCGTGGCAATCCCGGCTATGCAGGAAAGCGATACAAGGCCTTTTCATTTATTCCATAATGCTTGCGCAGTGCGTAATTTTAGTTCAACAACTGCGGCTCGCAATTGAAGGATCGACGCTCATGGCGACTCTCGCCGAACCCCACACCCCGTTCACCCGCATGGCGCATCCGGCCCCTGCGGCCGATTCCGTCCGGGCAGAGGTGCTGGCCAATCCCGGGTTCGGCGCGCGCTTTACCGATCATATGGCGACGATTGACTGGACCGAGGCTGATGGCTGGCACGATGCTACGGTGCAACCCTACGGCCCGATCGCGCTCGATCCCGCCGCCTCGGTGCTGCATTATGCGCAGGAGATCTTCGAAGGATTGAAGGCCTATCGCCACCCCGATGGATCAATGGCGCTGTTTCGCCCGGACGAAAACGCCCGGCGGCTCAACGCCTCGGCGCGGCGATTGGCCATGCCCGAGTTGCCAGAAGCGCTGTTCATCGCCGCGATCGAGGAACTGGTGAAGGTTGACGCGGACTGGTTTCCCACGGTGGAAGGGGGATCGCTCTATCTGCGCCCGTTCATGATCGCGACGGAGGCGTTTCTGGGCGTGCGCCCGGCCAAGGCGTACAAGTTCGTGGTCATCGCCAGCCCGGCGGGGAACTATTTCAAGTCCGGCGCGCCGGCCGTTTCGATCTGGGTATCGGACTATACCCGCGCCGCGCCGGGCGGGACCGGGGCAGCCAAGTGCGGCGGCAATTATGCTGCCAGCCTGGTGCCCACCGCCGAAGCCTTTGCCAAAGGGCACGATCAGGTGCTGTTCCTGGATGCTGCGGAGCACAAGTGGATCGAAGAACTGGGCGGGATGAACCTGTTCTTCGCCTTTGCCGACGGCAGCCTCAGCACCCCGCCGCTCACCGGGACGATCCTGCCCGGCATCACCCGCGACAGCCTGATTACCCTGGCCCGGGAAGAAGGGCTGACAGTGCGCGAAGAGCGCTACAGCCTGGCCCAGTGGCGCGCCGATGCTGCCTCGGGCCAGTTGATCGAAGCTTTCGCCTGCGGCACCGCGGCTGTCGTTACCCCGGTTGGCCAGGTGGCCGGTCCGGACGGCTCGTTCACGATCGGCTCTGGCGGTCCGGGCCAGCTGACCGGCAAGCTGAAAGCCCGCCTGACCGCGATCCAGCGCGGCGAGCAGGCTGACACGCACGGCTGGGTCCACCGCATCGGCTGACGCGAATGTCCAATTCAGGCGCGGCATTATGGTTTTATTCAGCCGCGCCAGAATAGCCACTGGCACTGATCACACCCGATCATCCCGATCAGGGGGGAGAAACCACGATGCGTAACCTGTTTGCCGCCTGCATGGCTTCGGCCCTGTGCTTCACCGCCGCCCCGGCGCTGGCCCAGAAGGTGACCGATGACGAGGCCAATGCCATGCTCGACGCAATGAGCACCACTGCGTTCAATTTCTGCACCGACAGCGATGAAGCCAAGCAGCGTCCGGCGATGGACCAATACAACGCCTGCCAGACCGCCATCGCGGAACTGGCGCAGGTCCGCAAAAAGAATCCCAACCCCACCGCGGGCCAGAAAGAAGTCTATCGCTTTTACGAAAGCGCGCTGCAGATGGGGCATACTTATACGATGCTGCGGGTCGACGGCCAGCCGACGGCACGGGTTTGCGGCAATATCGAAAACCAATGGGTGATGATCAGCGGCGCCAATACCGCGGTGGTCGGGCCTGATCTTGGCAACGCCTTCGTCTCGATGAAGGATGCCGTTCGCCCGCTGGTCAAACTGTGCCGCGAACGGTTCGCCGCCCCGGCCGGCGCGCTCGCTATCTAAGCAAACGCAATCGCGCAAAGGGTGGTGGGCCGGCCGGCGCACCGCCCTTTGCCACGCCTGCTCAGCGTCCGATATTGCCCCGCGCTGCGGCGAACTCGCTGCCTGGCTTCCACACCGGCCAGCGCCGCGAATTGGCCAGATCCCAGCCCAGCGCCCGCACCAGTTCGATGTCCTGGACCGCCCCGTCCAGGTTCCAGGTCTGGTTCCAGGCATCGCAGGCCTGGTGATAGCAGCGCCCGGTATAGTCATCGATCCACGCCTGCCCGGCGGCGCGCCCGCCCTGTTCCAGGTCTGAGGCCCCGGCCAGGCTCATCATCAGCAGGACCGGCACCCCGCGCTTGGCGAAGGGGAAGTGATCGGCGCGATAGAACAGGCCGCGTTCGGGCAGGTTCTCCGGCGTCACCGTGCGCCCTTGCCGACCGGCATAGACGCCCAGCTCATCCTCCATCGTCGATTGCCCTTTGCCGATCAGCACCACGTCGCGGGCTTTCCCGGCGGTCTGCAGCACATCGATCGTCAGATTGGCGACCGTCTTGTCCATCGGATAGACCGGATCCTGCGCATAGGCCTCTGACCCCAGCAGCCCGCGCTCCTCTGCGGTCCAGGCGGCGAAAACCATGCTGCGCTGCGGCGCGGGACCGGCCTTTATATCGCGGGCGATTTCCAGCAGCGCCGCAACCCCCAGCGCATCGTCGTTGGCCCCGGCGCGATAGATCTTGCCCTGCGCATCGGGCTTGCCCTGGCCATAGGCATCCCAGTGCGCGCCGAACATCACCACTTCATCGGGCCGCTCGCTCCCCGCAATCCGCGCCAGCACGTTGCGGCTGACGATGGTTTCATGCGCGCTGGGCACCGCCGCCGAGAGGGTCATGCCTTTGAGAGCGACTGGCCGGAACTTTGCCGAGCGCGCCGCAACCCGCAACCGGTTCAGATCCTGCCCGGCGCTGGCGAACAGCCGCTCGCTCATCTCGTGGCTCAGCCAGCCTTGCAGCGCCAGGCTGGTCTGGCTGCCGTCCTTGCGGATCAGGCCATAATTCTCCCCGCCCGGGCTGGTCACCACGTTCCAGCCATAGCCGACCCCATCGGCATCATGGACGATCAGCGCCCCCACCGCCCCGCGCCGGGCGGCCTCTTCAAACTTGTACGTCCAGCGCCCGTAATAGGTCATCGTCTTGCCGCCGAACTGGCCGGCGACCGGTTCGCCCTTGGCGGCGGCGAAATCGGGATCGTTGATCAGGAACACCGCGACCTTGCCGGCCAGGTCATGCCCTTTGTAATCGTCCCACTTGCGCTCAGGCGCGGTCACGCCATAGCCGACGAACACCAGCGGTGCGCCGGCCACCGTGGCGACATCATCATTGCGCAGGGTGGACAGATAAACGTCCGTACCCAGCTTCAGCGGCAAGGCCCCCTGCGGCCCGTTGACCTCCAGTTGGCGC